>JACUUW010000081.1 GCA_014859075.1 Desulforudis sp. | reverse complement strand
CCGCGCCTTCCGGTTTTTCATCGGTGAGGATTACGGCCACGGGGGCGTAGCGCAGTTTGAGCGCGCCGGCGATTTTGCTTTGCATTGTTTCCCCTCCCGTGATGGTGGTTTGTCATCCATTGTATCATGTTCGGCCGCGCCGAACCGGTTGCCCGGTGGGATCGGAGTGGTACTGGATTTATCAGGCCCGGCACTAATGGAACGGGCACCGGCTGCCTTGGGGTGGCAGGTTTTTGCACAAATCTATCGAAATAAACGGAGATGCAGGGATTAATAGTTTTTCCGGGGAGCAGGATTGCATGCGGCTGTTTGACATTATTCCGGACCGGCTGTTCAGTGTGTTGGTCAGCCCGCTCCGGGAAGACTACGCGGCCATACTGTTTAGGATTTATGAGCAGTACCTCTTGACTACGTTCGGCATCGAGCGGGAGGTGTTGGTGGATCTTATCGTGGATTATATCGAAGAAAAAGAGGAAAACGAGCTTTTCGGGCGGGCCCTGGACAACGAAATCTGGGAGGAGTCCATGGACGACCCTGCCGGCGCCCGGGACCGCGCGGCCTTTGTACTGCGCAAGCTGGAACAGACGGGCTGGCTGACCGTTGAAACCTATAGCGACTACAAGCAGTACGTCACCCTCAACGATTACGCCATCCGGATTCTCGAGGTGCTGGACAAGATCCGGCAGAACAGACAGACCGAGTACCAGGGTTATGTGTTTGCGACCTATAGTTTGCTGCACTCGGACGAAGCCGCCAAGCAGGGCAACCTGGCCCTGGAGAAAGCCTACGAACAGACCGAACAGTTGATCAACGGCCTGAAGTCCCTCAATCACAACATCAAGCACTATATCGAGCGGGTGCTGGCCGGGAAGAGCGCGGCCGAAATCCTGCGCATGCACTTCGAGGACTACAAGCGCGAGATCATCGACCGCAGCTACCACCGGCTGAAGACCTCCGACAACGTTTCGCGCTACCGTCCCCGGATCATCAGAATCATCAACGACTGGCTGGGGGATCCGGCCTGGGTGGACCGGGCCGCCGACCTGGACGTGCGGCGTGACCGTCATCCCGACCGGGAGTCGGCCCGGAAAGAGCTGTACCGCAAAATGGACTATATCCGCCAGTCTTACCTGACCATGGACAGTCTGCTGGAGGAGATCGACCGGCGCAACACCCAGTACGCCGGGGCGTCTTTCCTGCAGCTGAAGTATATTTTGAACAGCAGCAAGAACGTGGAAGGCCGGCTCCTGGACATTCTCAACTACCTGGCCGGGCTGCGCAAGACGGAAAAAAGGCGGGCGGACGACCCCTTGCCCGCCGAGATCACACCGCTGTACAGCCTTTTCACTCAGGGTTGGTTGGACGCCGGCTCCCTGTATACCGCCCGGGAGAACAGCAAGAATCACCAGCCGGAGGACATGCATCTGCCCGCGGGGCCGGACGAGGCGCAAAAAGCGCGGAGGCGGCAGCAATACCGGGAAATGTTGGCCCGGCGCATGACGCTGAACAGGATCAACGCCTACGTACTGGAGAGGTTGGACGGGCGGAAGAGCGTCACGGCGGCCGAGCTGGGGATCCGGGACGTCGAGGATTATGTGCGGCTGATTTATGTGGCCGCCTACGCGCCCTCACGCCTGGCCGGGTACCGGGTGGACTTTTCTTTGGAGCGGATCACCAACCGGGAAGGGTTTCAGTTCAAGAACGTGCGGATCACCGGAAAGTAAAACGGGGTGATAAGCGTGGAACCAACGCAGACGGCGGCCTTGATCAAACACTGGGACGGTCTGGCGCCCCGGGAGCGGGAGGAGTTCACCCGCATTGTGAACAAGCTCCTGGCGTTTACTTTCGTGGCCCGGAAGAACGACGAGGACCGGCGGGACTATTATTTTCTCGAGCGCCACGAAGACTTGTTCCGGGGTTACCTCAAGCTGGCCGGGTGGACCATGGCCGCGGACAAGTCCCACGGCGTCTACCAGGTGATTAACGATTTCGCATACAACCGGCTGCGCTTGAAACTGGAGGAGAGTATCATCCTGCTGATCATCCGGCTGTGTTACGAGGAAAAGCGCCGGGAGATCAACCTGACCGAAAACATCATGCTCCGGGTGCGGGAGATCCAGGAGAAGTACGCCGCCCTGGGGATCCGGAAACGGCCCATCGACAAGAAAAGCCTGCGGGAGACCCTGGCGCTCCTGAAGCGGTTCGGTATCCTGCGCCCGCTGGACGGTGAGACCATCGACCCCGAGTGCCGCCTGGAGATCTTCCCCACCATTCTGTTTGCGGTACGGGTGGAGGACATCCGCGACATTCACGAAAAGCTGGACAGTTACCGCGAGCGCCCGGACGGCGGGGCACCGGCGGCGGAGGAGGCCGAGGAGCAGTGAAAGAACTGACCCGGGTTAAACTCATCAACTGGCATTATTTCGTCAACCAGACCATTGACCTCCGGGGCAGCACCCTGATCACCGGGGACAACGGCAGCGGCAAGTCCACGATTCTCGACGCCCTGCAGTTGGTGCTGGTGGCGGACCTGCGGCAGGTGAAGTTCAACGTGTCCGCCTTTGATGAGACCAGGCGCAACCTCTTGGGCTACGCCCGCTGCAAGACCGGCAGCGATGCCGAGGACGGCCGGATTTACCTGCGGAGCGGGGACATCACCTCCTACGCGGCGCTGGAGTTCTACGACACCGAAAAAAAGCAGTACTTCATCCTGGGCGTGGCGGTTGATTCGTATGCGGATAACATTACTTACAACACCAAGTACTTCAAAATAGAAAACTGCCGCCTGCAGGACGAACTGTTCCTGCAGGGTCACCGGCCTTACAACATTAAAGAGTTGAAAGGGACGCTACGGGACCGGAAGGCCACCCTGTACACCACCGCGGAGAGCTACCGCCGGGATCTGTTGGTGAAGCTGGGGTCACTGGGCGAGCGCTTTTTCTCCTTGTTTGTGAAGGCCATTTCCTTCAAGCCGATCACCGATATCCGGGAGTTTGTGTATGCTTACGTGTTGGAGGAGCGGCCGATCAACGTCGAGGTCATGCGGGAAAACCTGCAGCGCTACAAGGAGTACAGCGATCTGGCCGCCCAGACCCGGGAGAAGATCGAGGCGCTGGCCGCTGTCCGGGAAAAGCACGGGGAGATCGAGCGGGAGAAGCGGAAGGTGCTGGTGCAGGAGTACCTGATCAGGCGCGGCACCCGGGACCGGGCCGCGGACGAACTGGCGGACAACATCCGGCGGGAGCAGGAGAAACGGGAGGAACTGGCCGGGCTGGCGGCGGAGTCGGAAGGGGCGAAGCGGCAAAAGCAGCGCCTGGATGATGATTACCGGGCCCACCGGGACACCCTGGCGGCCAATTCCACCTTCCAACTGGTGGAGCGGCTGAAGCGGGAGATAAGGGAGCTGCGGGAGGCGCAGCAAGGGCTGGAACAAACGCGGGACCGCGTGACCGCCGCGGCCGGCGGGGAGGCCCGGGCACTCGCGGAATTGCTGGAGCGGATCGGGGATGAATTAGTGACGGCGTCGGAGCGGGAACGTTTGCAGTTGCTGGCGCAACTGCTCGGGGCGGTGGCCCGGGGCCGGGTGCCGGCGACGGAAGCGGATGATGACCGAACCGGGGAAGCGGCTCATCTCCTGGCCGAGGGACAGGCCCTGCTCGGCGGTCTCGGGGGGCGCGTCAACGAGCGGCTGTGGGCGCTCCAGGCCGAGATGAAGAAGTTGGAGGAGGAAGAAGTCGAACTGAACCGGCATCTGGCCAGCCTGAAAGGCAAGAAATTCGTCTATGACCGCCGGGTGACCGCGTTGCGGGAGCTGATTTCCGAAAGTTTCCGCCGGCGCGGACAGAAGGCGACCCCCGCCGTACTGTGCGAACTGCTGGAAGTGCCCGACGAGAAGTGGCAGGACGCGGTGGAGGGCTGGCTGAACACCCAGCGCTTCGACCTGATCGTGGCGCCGGAGCATTTCAATGCCGCCCTGGCGGTGTACGAGCGCGGCAAGCGGGAGCACAACATCTCCGGGGTCGGTCTGGTGAACACCGGCCGGGTGCTGCGGTTTTTGGACCGGCAGGAGAAGGGTTCGCTGGCCGAGGAGGTGCGCTCGGATAACAAGTACGCCCTGGCTTACGTACGCCTGCTCCTGGGGAACGTGATGAAATGCGAGCACGAGCAAGAGCTGAAGCGCCACCGGCGGGCGGTGACGCCCACCTGCATGACTTACCGGAATAATGCGGCCCGGCAGATCCATTTCCATGTATATGAGACGCCTTTTATCGGGGAGCGGGCGTTTGCCCGGCAGATCGCGCGCAAGGAGGCCCGGCTGCAGGAACTGGGAACGGAGAAAGCGCGCCTGGCCGGATTGGTCAAAGCGTTACGGACCCTGTGTCCCCTGTGTGCGGGACGGGATGAACAGTACATTTTGCTCCGGCAGCATCTGAATGTGTTCCGGGATCTGGCGGAGACCGGCCGCCGTTTGGGGGAGAAACGGGGCGAGTTGGCCGCCGTGGATACGTCGGGTTTCGCCGAGATCGAGCGGAAAATGCAGCGGCTGGAGAAGCAGATCGAGGATGCGGGCAGGCAGATCGAACAACTGGCCGGGGCCAAAGGCTGGCTGGAAGGGGAGATCAAGCGGCTGGGTGATGCCCGGGCCGGACTGGAAAACGCGGCGGGGCAGGCGGCGGTCGGTTTTGAGTCTTTTTGCGAAGTTCACACCGAACTGGTCGAGCTGGGCGAGAAGCGGTACGCCCGGGAGCGCCGGCAGAAATCCCCCGGGGAGATCGCCGCCAATTTCGAGCACAACCGCAAGTCCCTGGACACCCTGATCGCCAACAAGCAGCAGGATTTGGTCCGGCTGTTAAGCGACTACGCCAACCGGTACCAGTTCGGGGGGCGGGTGGATGCGGAAGATATCGGCGAGTACCAGGCCGAATATGACAAGCTGACCCGCAGTGAGTTGCCGGAGTACGAGGAGAAGATCAACCAGGCGCAGCAGGAGGCCGAGGTGGAGTTCAAGGAGCACTTCATTTTCAAACTGCGGGAGAACATCGAAAACGCCTACACGGAGTTCAGCTTCTTGAACACCGCTTTGAAGGACATCTCTTTCGGCACCGACCAGTACAAGTTTATGGTGCGGCCTTCCGAGCGCCACCGGATGTTCCACGACATGATCATGGACACCGATCTGGTGGAGGGCGGCCGGTCGCTGTTTGATTCCCTGTTCCGGGAAAGGCACCGGGAGGCTATGGACGAGCTTTTCGACAAGATCATCAACCTGCCGCCCAGATACCTGCCGGACAGTATCGCCGAATACACGGACTACCGCACCTTTCTGGATTACGACATCAAGATCTACCACAGTAACGGGGAGACCTCCACCTTCTCCAAGGTCTGCCGCGAAAAGTCGGGCGGGGAGACCCAGACCCCTTACTACGTGGCGATTTTGGCTTCTTTCGTTCAGCTTTACCGGGCCAAGACCAACCGCGGCAGCATCCGGCTGGTGATGTTCGATGAAGCCTTCAACCGGATGGACAGCGACCGGATGGAAAACAGCCTGCGGTTCATCCGCGGGCTGGGGATGCAGGCGATCGTCGCCGCCCCCACCGACAAGTGCGAATACATCGCGCCGCACGTGCCGACCACCCTGCTGGTGTTGCGGGACGGGCATTACAGCTGGATCGAGGACTACAAGCAGCTGAAGCTTGATGCGGCCGCGGCGGCCGAGGCGGATCGGCTCAGGGCCGGTGGTCGGGGCGCATGAAAGAAGCCGTTTCTTTACTGCATCTGCTTCTGGACAAATACGAGCACAGCGCCCTGTACAAGGGCACGCCGCGCCACAACCGGCGGATCTGGCTGCCGTTCAACCGGCGTACCCTGCCCCGGTATTTTGACGACACCACCGCCGTGTACAAGGACGACATCAACGAGGCGGCCCGGTTGTTGGCGGAGCGGGAACTGGTCGAGATTGTCTGGGAGCGGTTCGAGGAAGGCAATCTGATCAAGAAAATCGCCCTGCGTCCGGATCGCATCGCGGATGCCTACCTTTTTTTGGGGCGCCGGCCCCGGGAGGCCAAGGAAGACCGGGTGGTGCGGCTGGCCCGGGAGTACGCCGGGGGGGCCGCACCCTGGGTGCGTGATTTCCTGCACCTGGTGGCGGAGCGGGCGGAAAAGGGCGAGAGCGTGGCCCGGTATCTGGACCTGGATGACCCCGAGCGGGCCGTCGCCTTGTTCAAGGCGTTGCGGGAAGCGGGCCGGCTGGAGGAGGAAATCCCGCGGCGGATTTTCAGTCAGCGGGTGCTTGGTTCCACCAAGGCGTTTGACGCGGTGGCCGGGACGGTGGCCCGGGTGGCGGCCGAGTTCGATCCCCGTTTCCGGGAGACGGCCGCCGGGGCCGGGCGCAGTGAGGTCTTGGCCGAGCTGGGGATTGTGGACAACCCCCAGCACATCTTCATCAGCGGCGGTTTGCAGTTTTCCGTGGCGGGCCGGGTGATCGATGTCGCCCACTTTCACCCGGATCTGGGCATCTCCACGGAGATGATCCGGAACATGACAATCACCGCCCTGCCGGCGGATTACGTGATTACCATTGAAAACCTGGCGGCCTTCTACAGCTTCGTGAAGAGCGGTCCCCGCAAGAGCGGTCCCGGCGGTAATGTGCTGGCCGTCTATCTGGGGGGCTATCACAACACCCTGCGCCGCCGGTTCCTGTTTAAGATCAGGGAGTTCGCGGATCAAAACGGCCGGCAAATCGCCTTCTTTCACTGGGGCGATATTGATTTCGGGGGGTTCTGCGTTTTTGCGCATCTGCGGGACAACTGCCTGCCCCGGCTGCAACCGCTGTTCATGGACGAGGCCACCCTGACGCGGTACCGGAAATACTGCCTGCCATTTAACGACCGGTACGCGAAGAAACTCCGGCGCCTGCGGGAGGACGAAAGATACCGGGTCTTTCACCCGGTGATAGCGTACATGCTTCAGCACCGCGTCCGCCTGGAACAGGAGTGTGTGGGGTCGGACGTCAAAACTCGGTTTCGCCCGAACCGAGCCATATTCCCGCGGCACCCGGAGGCACCGGGAGGCGGCTGTCGGCTCCAGGAAGAATAGGCGGTAACACGCAAAATTTCGGCAAAATTTCGCAAAATTTCGAAATTTCGGGGACATCTTACTATTCCAAATTTCGCCAAATTTCGGCCTTAACCAAATTTCGGGGACATCTTACCAAATTTCGCAAATTTCGGGGACATCTTACTAAATTATTGCCTGCAAGCAAAATTTCGGGGCCAAATTTCGGGGGCATCTTACTATATTATTGCCTGCAGGCGGTAAACTTGCTATTATTTACATATGGCAAGGATAGCTCGAGTTGTAATTCCCGGCGTTCCCCACCACGTTATCCAACGGGGAAACCGCCGCCTGCGCACTTTTTTCAACGACCAGGATTACGAGGCGTATACCGCCCTCATGGCCCGGTGGTGTGCACACTGGGGGGTGGAGATCTGGGCTTATTGCCTGATGCCCAACCACGTGCACCTGGTTGCCGTTCCGTCCTCCGAAGATGGACTGCGCAAAGCCATCGGGGAGGCCCACCGCCGCTATACCTCGCGGATCAATCAGCGCGAGGACTGGCGCGGACACCTGTGGCAGGGACGTTTCTCTTCGTTCCCCATGGATGAAAGTTATCTCTTTACGTGCATCCGGTACATCGAACTGAATCCCGTGCGGGCCGGGCTGGTCAGTCTTCCGTGGCAGCACCGGTGGAGCAGTGCCCCGGCGCACGTGCTGGGGAAAACCGATCCTTTGCTCGCCAAGGTGTCGTTGCTGGAAAGCGTTGGGGATTGGCGGACCTTTTTGACGGGCGATGTCCCGTCGGAGCAGACCGAAACCCTCCGGCGGCACACGCGTACCGGGCGCCCTCTTGGAGACGAGGGGTTTCTCGCCAGGTTGGAGAACTTGGCGGGACGAAGTTTACGGCCGCAGAAACGCGGCCCCAAAGGACCCTGGAAAAAGAGGGATGGGGAGGCGTCGGCCCCCGGCCCGGCCCCGACCCCGCCCCCGGTCCGGATGGTCCGACCGCCGCGCGGCGGGGAGGCAGATAATGCCTAACCCGCGAAAAATTTAGTAAGGTGTCCCCGAAATTAGTTCTGAAATTAGTTTGTCCCCGAAATTAGTCCAAAAGTGCCTCAGTGGGAATCTCCCGGGTGAAAGGCCGGCGTGTAAAACCAAA
>JACUUW010000080.1 GCA_014859075.1 Desulforudis sp. | reverse complement strand
ACGGCCTGGACGCCCTTGAAGTCGCCGACCGAGGCGAACGGGAAGCCGGCCTCGATGACGTCGACGTTCAGCCGGGCCAGTTGGTGGGCGATCTGGAGCTTTTCACGGATGTTCAGGCTCACTCCCGGGGACTGCTCCCCGTCCCGCAGGGTGGTGTCGAAGATATACACGCGCTCGGTCATAACCTGGCTCCCCCCATCGCCGCGGTGGACCCGTGGCTTTTCTTTAACCAAAGACCAAGGTAACCTCGAAGTGAAGCGGTCTGGAAAGACCGCGCCGTGATCGATAGATCGAATTAGGAACAGAGTTTAAAATAAGGGTCAGGCACTTTTCTTAACACGAAGAAACCAACACCGGTGGTGCCTGGAAAAATTGGGACAGGCACCTGTTTTTCCGAAGTGAAATTAGTCGGGACCACATTTTTTTTGCGATAGTTCCCTATTGTGCTAAGAGTCAGGGTAGCTCCTGAAAAAAGGAGCCAGTCCCATTTTTTCTGTCTCGGAAGATACGCGAGCCAGTCCTGTTTTTCCGCTGCCGGTGACCGACGACTACTACCCGGTATCGGCTTACCGATGCTTCCCCCGTCTCCATGTTTCCGACGTCCGACTTCCGGCCTCCGACCTCTATTTCAGCCAGGGCATCATTTTGCGCAGTTCGGCGCCGACTTCCTCCATCAGGTGTTCGCGCTCCTGCCGGCGGATGGCCTTGAAGGACGGCTGTCCGGCCTGGTTCTCCAGGATCCATTCCTTGGCGAACACGCCGTTCTGGACGTCGGCCAGGACCTGGCGCATCTCCTCGCGCACCTCTTCGTTGATGATCCGGGGGCCGACCATATAGTCGCCGAACTCGGCGGTGTTGCTGACGTTTTGGCGCATCTTGGTCAGGCCGCCCTCGTTGATCAGGTCCACGATCAGCTTCAGCTCGTGGAGGCACTCGAAGTAGGCGATCTCCGGAGAGTAGCCGGCCTCGACCAGGGTCTCGAACCCGGCCTTGATGAGTTCGGTCACGCCGCCGCACAGGACGCACTGCTCGCCGAACAGGTCGGTCTCGGTCTCCTCGCGGAAGGTGGTTTCAAACACGCCGGCCCGGGTGCAGCCGATGCCCTTGGCGTAGGCCATGGCCAGGCCGCGGGCCTGGCCGCTCGCGTCCTGGTGCACCGCGATCAGCCCGGGTACGCCCTTGCCGTCCTGGTAGAGCCGGCGGACCATCCGGCCCGGGCTCTTCGGGGCGACCATGAGTACGTCGACGCCGGCCGGCGGCACGATCTGCCCGAAGTGGATGTTGAAACCATGCGAGAACATCAACGCCTTGCCCGCGGTCAGGTGCGGCGCGATGTCGGTCCGGTACAGCCGGGCCTGGCGCTCGTCCGGCACCAGAATCTGGATGATGCCGGCCGCCGCGGCCGCCTCGGGCACCGGCAGCACCCGCAGGCCGTCGGCCTCGGCGCGGGCCTGGCTGGGGCTCCCCGGCCGCAGCCCGACCACCACCTGCACCCCGCTGTCCTGCAGGTTCTGGGCCTGGGCGTGTCCCTGGCTGCCGTAGCCGATCACGGCCACCATCTTGTCCTGTAGGAGCTCCAAGCGGGCGTCGGCGTCGTAGTAAACCTTCATTATTTCTGCCTCCTCCGTTTGTCTATCAGTCTTCAACAAGGACCGTCCGGGTGCCCCGCTGCATGGCCACCTTCCCGGTGCGCACCAGCTCCAGGATGCCGAACGGCTTCAGGGCGTTCTGGATGGCGTCGATCTTACCCTCGTCGCCGGTCACCTCGACGATACAGGTGTACTCGCCCACGTCCACGATGCGCCCCCGGAAGATCTCCACAATCTGCATTATTTCCGTGCGGGTGGTCGGGTCGGCGTTCACCTTGATCAGGATCAACTCCCGGTCGACGTGCGGCTCGTTGGTGATGTCCCGGACCCGGATCACGTCCACCAGCTTCCGCAGCTGTTTGGCGACCTGGTCCAGCACGGCCTCGTCGCCGTCCACGACGATGGTCATCCGGGAGATCGTGGGGTCGTCGGTCCGGCTCACCGACAGGCTGTCGATGTTGTACCCCCGGCGGCTGAATAGACCGGCCACCCGGGCCAGGACCCCCGGATTGTTCTCGACGAGGACCGAAAAGTTACTGCGCATTCTTCCGCTTCCCCCTTACCGTCTCCTGGATGAAGCCGGGTTAACCCAGCATCTTGTTGATGGACTCCCCGGGCGGGACCATCGGCATCACGTTCTCTTCGCGCTCGATGTGGAAGTCGAGCAGCACCGGCTTGCTGGAAGCGATGGCCTGCTCCAGGGCCGGCCGGATCTCGGCCGCCTTCTCCACCCGGATGCCCTGAGCGTCGTAGGCCTCGGCGATCCGCACGAAGTCGGGGTTTTTCAGCTCGGTCTGGGAATACCGGCGGTCGTAGAACAGCTCCTGCCACTGCCGGACCATCCCCAGGTAACTGTTGTTCAGGACGGCGATGTTGACCGGCAGTTCGTAGTTGACCACGGTGGCCAGTTCCTGAATGTTCATCTGGATGCTGCCGTCCCCGGCGATGTCGAACACCAGCTCGTCCGGACAGCCCACCTGCACGCCGATGGCGGCGGGGAAGCCGTAGCCCATCGTGCCCAGACCCCCCGAGGAGATGAAACTGCGCGGCCGGGTGAACGGGAAGTACTGGGCGGTCCACATCTGGTTCTGGCCCACCTCGGTGGTGATCCGGACGTCCTTGCCGGCCGTGACGCTCGCGATCTCCCGGATCACGGCCTGGGGGCGCAACCCCTGCTTCTTGTAGTCGAGCGGGTACTCTTTCTTCCAGAGCCGGATCTTCTCGTTCCAGGCCGGGTCGGGCTTGCCGTGCAGGTGCTTCAAGAGATCGACCAAAACCGTCCGCACGTCGCCCGGAATGGCGATGTCGATCGGCACGTTCTTGCCCAGTTCGGCCTGGTCGATGTCGATGTGCACGACGGTGGCGTGGGGCGCGAAGGTCTCGACCTTGCCGGTCACCCGGTCGTCGAACCGCACCCCGATCGCCAGCAGGAGGTCGCACTCGCTGACCGCGTAGTTGGCGTACTTGGACCCGTGCATGCCGAGCATGCCCAGGAAAAGCGGGTGGTCGGCCGGGAAACCGCCCAGACCCATCAGCGTGACCACGACCGGCGCCATCAGCGTTTCGGCCAGCTTTTTCAGCTGCTCGGCCGCGCCCGAGTTGATCACGCCGCCCCCGGCGTAGATGACGGGGCGCCGGGACATGGCGATGGCCTTGGCGGCGGCGGCGATTTTGGCCGGCTCGCCCGCCAGGCGGGGCTGGTATCCGCGCAGCCCGATGGGCCCCGGGTCGCGGTATTCGGCCTTGCCGCCGGAGACGTCCCGGGGGATGTCGATCAGCACCGGGCCGGGCCGGCCGGTGGTGGCGATGTAAAAGGCTTCTTTAATGGTCCGCGGCAGGTCATTGATGTCGCGGACCAGGTAATTGTGCTTGGTGATCGGCATGGTGATGCCGGTGATGTCGGCCTCCTGGAAAGAGTCCTTCCCCAGCAGGGTGGTCGGCACCTGTCCGGTCAGCGCCACCATGGGCACCGAGTCCATGGCCGCGTTCGCGATTCCGGTCACCAGGTTGGTCGCCCCCGGACCGGACGTGGCCAGGCAGACCCCCGGACGGCCGGTGGCCCGGGCGTAGCCGTCGGCCGCGTGCGCCGCCGCCTGCTCGTGCCGGGTCAGAATGTGCCGGATGTCGGAATCGTATAGCGCGTCGTAGATGGGGAGCACCGCGCCCCCGGGGTAGCCGAAAACCGTGTCCACCCCTTCGTTTCTCAGACACTCAATCAGGATTTGGCCGCCGGTCAACATATTCTCACTCCTCATTCCGGTCATCCCTGATGATGGCGCCGGTTGACGCCGAACTCACGTCCCGGGCGTAACGGGCCAGGTAACCCTTGGTGATTTTCGGCGCCGGCGGGGTCCACTCCGCCAACCGCCGCGCCAGTTCCCCAGCGTCCAGGTCCACGTTCAAGGTGCGCTCCGGAATGTTGATCTCGATCGGGTCCCCGTCGCGCAGGGCGGCGATGGGTCCCCCCTCCATGGCCTCGGGCGAAATGTGGCCGATAGCCGAACCGCGCGTGGCGCCCGAGAAACGCCCGTCGGTCAGCAGGGCGACCTCGCGGTCCAGGCCCATGCCGGCCAGCGCCGACGTCGGGGTCAGCATCTCCCGCATCCCGGGACCCCCCTGGGGGCCCTCGTAGCGGATGACCACCACTTCCCCGCTCTTGATGGTGCCGCCCAGGATGGCCGCCACGGCCGACTCCTCGGATTCGAACACCCGGGCCGGGCCGCGGTGCCGCGCCATTTCGGGCGCCACCGCCGAAGCCTTCACCACGGCGCCGTCGGGCGCCAGGTTACCCCGCAGGACGGCCAGGCCCCCGCTCGGGGCGTGGGGTTCGGCGGCGGGGCGGATCACGTCGGTCCGCCGGTTCTTGCGGCCGGTGACGTTTTCGCCCATCGTGCGGCCCGTGACGGTCAACGCGTCCCGGTGCAGCAGGCCCTGCCCGTCCAGTTCGGCCATGACGACCGGAATCCCCCCGGCCTCGTCCAAATCCTCGAGGTGGAACGGCCCGGCCGGGCTCAGCCGGCAGAGATTGGGCGTGCGCGCGCTGATTTCGTTTATCTTGTCCAGATCGATAGCCACTCCGGCTTCGCGGGCGACGGCCATCAGGTGCAGCACCGTGTTGGTCGAACAGCCCAGGGCCATGTCCACCGTCAGGGCGTTTTCAATGGCGGCCGGGGTCATGATCATGGACGGCCGCAGGTCTTGGCGGACCAGCTCGACCACCTGCATCCCCGACTCCTTGGCCAAACGCCGGCGCGCCGCGCTGACGGCCGGGATGGTGGCGTTGCCCGGAAGCGCGATGCCCAGGGCCTCTGTCAGGCAGTTCATCGAGTTGGCGGTAAACATCCCGGCGCAGGAACCGCAGCCCGGGCAGGCCACCTCTTCCAGCTCGGTCAGGTCGTCCTCGTTCATCCGGCCGGCCTTGACCGCGCCCACGGCCTCGAACACGTCCGCCAGCGACACCGGGCGGCCCCGGAAGTTGCCGGCCAGCATCGGGCCGCCGCTGACCACCAGGCAGGGCAGGTCGAGCCGGGCGGCCGCCATGAGCATCCCGGGCACGATCTTATCGCAGGCGGTGACGAACACCAGGCCGTCAAACCCATGCGCCCGGGCCATTACCTCGATGCCGTCGGCGATCAGTTCCCGGCTGGCCAGGGAGTACTTCATCCCCTCGTGGTTCATGGCGATGCCGTCGCAGACGGCGATCCCGCCGAAGGCCACCGGCACGCCGCCGTTCATCCGGATGCCGTCCTTCACGGCCCGGGCCAGTTCACCCAGGTGAATGTGACCCGGCACGATTTCGTTCTCCGCGTTGACGACCCCGATCAGGGGCCGGGACATCTCGGCCTCGGTGAACCCCAGCGCCCGCAGGAGCGAGCGGTGCGGGGCTTTCTCCAGGCCCTTTTTGATAACGTCGCTGCGCATCGGCAACCCCTCAATTCCTGAATAATCACAATTAATTAGGATAACAAATTATCGGCAACCCCTCAATGTGGAAGTTCAAGAACACCGAAGTCGGGAGCTTTCTGTTCCCGCACTTCTGAATTCTGAGATCCTTCCCCCTGATTCTGACTCCCAATCTACCCCTGAAAAATCTCCGGCCCGTCGGTCTTGGTCAGTGCGCGGAAGTCGTGGATCAGGGTCTTGGTGACTTCCCCGGGCCGCCCGGATCCGATCACCCGCCCGTCGATCTTGATGACCGGGATAACCTCGGCCGCGGTCCCGGTTAGGAAACACTCGTCGGCCGTGTACAGTTCAAACCGGGTGAAGAGCTTCTCCGCCACCGGGAGGCCCCGGTCACGGGCCAGGTCCATCACCGCGTTCCGGGTGATCCCCTCCAGAATCCCGACGTGGGACGGCGGCGTGATAAGCGTCCCGTTGTTGACGATGAAAATGTTGTCCCCGGTGGCCTCGGCCACGTAGCCTTCGGCGTTGAGCATCACGGCCTCGATGGTCCCGGCGAGTGACGCCTCCATTTTGGCCAGGATGTTGTTCAGGTAGTTCAGGGACTTGATCCGCGGGTTGACCGCCTCGTTCAGGTTGCGCCGCGTGGGCACGGTGACGATCTCCAGGCCCCGCTCGTAGAACTCCTCCGGGTAGAGCTGGATGGAGGCGCCGATGCAGATGACGCCCACCCGCTTGCACTTCTTCGGGTCGAGCCCCAGGTCCCCCACGCCGCGGGTGACGATCAGCCGGATGTAACCCTCACGGAGGCCGTTTCGGCGCATGGTCTCCAGGACGACCTCGGCCATTTCCGCGCGGGTCAGCGGGATGTCCAGCATGAGCACGTTCGCCGAATCGTAGAGACGGTCGATGTGTTCTTTGAGCTTAAACACCCGGTTGTGGTAGGCGCGGATGCCTTCGAAAATGCCGTCTCCGTACAGGAGCCCGTGGTCGAATACCGAGACCACGGCCTTTTCCTCGGGAACGTATTCACCGTTGACGTAGATTGTCAGACCCATCTGCCCATCTCCCTGCTGATTTGGTAGTGGTCGGCCGGAAATCCCGGAAACAAAACTAAACCCCCCGGCCCAGGCAGCAACGACTGCCAGGGACGAGAGGCTACGCTCACGCGGTACCACCCTGCTTGCCGCACCGTTACCGGAGACGGCCGCTCTTTCCGTGCCGCTTCAGCACGGGGTTTGGTTAACGGGTCACCAACCCGGAAAAAGCCTACTCACGGCGGTCGTGCCTCAGGTCGATCCGGAAGAAATCACCAGGTGATTTCCATCAAGTCCGGCCTCCGACCTCCGGCCTCCGAACTCCTTTTTCGGCCCCCGGCTCCAGGGTGATCTTGGACCTGCGTCCCGCACCGGTTTTCAGCATCCCCGGCTCTCTGGAACGGCCGACGGCCAAGTCCCGTGTCCCTTTCTTCGCCTTTGACCGGTCTGAAAAGATATGGTTCAGTATACAAATATCCGCGGGTCCTGTCAATCTCTTTTTTCGTACAAGGCCAACGCATCGCCAAATTGGGCGCGATTATGTTAAAATGGGAAGGTATTTGGTGAAAGGATGGACGGTTTTGCGGACTGAGGCCGCCATAAAAAGCGTGAACCCGCCTGCGGAGTTGGCCGCGGGCGTTTCCAAGGCCCTGCCGATCATGCTGGGGTACGTTGTGCTGGCGATCACCTTCGGGATCTTGTCCCGGGAGGCCGGCCTGACGGTCCTGGAGACCGTGGCCATGTCGGTCATCGTGTTCGCCGGGGCGTCCCAGTTCATTGCCGCCGGGATGTTCGCCGCGGCCATGAGCCCGGCGACCATCATCCTGACCACCTTTTTGGTGAACCTCCGGCACATCCTGATGAGCGCCTCGCTGGCCCCGCACCTGCACGGCCTGAAGTTTCACAGCTACGCCCTGCTCGGGTGGGGCGTCACCGACGAAACTTTCGCGCTGAACAGCACCGTGTACCGCGAGGAGCCCCGCCACCACTGGTTCATGTACGGCACCAATTTCGCCGCCTACGCCGCCTGGATCATTGGCACCGTGGTCGGAGCGCTGTTCGGCAGCATCGTGCCCGGCATCGAGCAGCTGCCGCTGGGATTCGCCCTGCCGGCCATGTTCATCTGCCTGCTGGTCATGCAGTTGAGTGACCGGCTGCTGCTTTACGCCGCCGTACTGGCCGGGGGCCTTTCGCTGTTGCTGGGCCAGCTGATCGAAGGAAACTGGAACATCATTCTGGCCACCGTGATCACGGCCACTATCGCTTCGGGGTGGGAAAAATGGAAAAGCTCTGGATAATCGTCGCCATGGGCGCGGTCACCTACCTGCCGCGGGCGCTGCCGCTGGCGGTGCTGGCCCAGATCAAGATTCCGGAAGGGTTCATCCGCTGGCTGCGGTTCGTGCCGGTGGCGGTGCTGGCTGCCCTGCTGACGCCCGAACTGTTGTTAAACGGCGGGGGTTTTGACTTAACCCTCCAAAACCACTATCTGTTGGCCGCCGTCCCCTGTTTCCTGGTGGCGGTGAA
This sequence comes from Desulforudis sp., assembly GCA_014859075.1. Lineage (GTDB taxonomy): Bacteria > Bacillota > Desulfotomaculia > Desulfotomaculales > Desulforudaceae > Desulfopertinax. Next base: position 234 of record JACUUW010000080.1, on the reverse strand, counting down.
GACCAAAAACCTGTTGTTGACGGTGGGTGTCGGCCTCGTCGCCGCCGTCCTTCTCCAGACCTACCTCTAAAAAAGATACAAAAAGGTACCAGGAATCTTTTTACTTTCCCTGACCTTCAAGGTCGAAAAGGTACCAGGAATCTTTTTAGGAACAGGAATCTTTTTTAGAAACGCCGGGAAGTGAGTGTAAGGTTTAAGTAGGTGATGCGAGGTCGGAAATAGAAGTGAGACCTC
>JACUUW010000079.1 GCA_014859075.1 Desulforudis sp. | reverse complement strand
GCCCAACTCCTGCAACAGCTGCCGGGATACCCGGATCAGCTTGTTGATGGTCTCCACCATGTGGACCGGGATCCGGATCGTCCGTGCCTGGTCGGCAATGGCCCTGGTGATCGCCTGGCGGATCCACCAGGTGGCGTAGGTGCTGAACTTGTATCCTTTCTTGTAATCAAACTTCTCCACGGCCTTGATCAGCCCCAGGTTGCCTTCCTGGATCAGGTCCAGGAACAACATCCCCCGGCCGACGTAGCGCTTGGCGATGCTTACCACCAGTCGGAGGTTGGCCTCGATCAGCCGGCGCTTGGCTTCCTCATCACCGGCCTCCATCGCCTTGGCGAGCGTGACCTCCTCATCCGGCGTCAATAACGGAATACGCCCAATTTCCTTTAGGTACATCCTTACCGGATCGTCTATGTCTATCCCTTCGGGAACCGCAATCTCCGCTTCCGCCTCTTCCTCCGGGGCCTCTTCGTCCACCAAAGGAACCAACTCCGGACCGTCCGGCACCACATCGATCCCCTCTCCCGCAAGTTTCTCGTACACGTCATCAATCTGATCGGGGGTGAGATCGACTCCCTGAAGGGTGTCCATGACCTCGTTGTAGGTCAGCGATCCTCGTTGTTTGCCCTTCTCCAAGAGATCCTGGATGCAACTGTTCGCTTCTTCCCTCACACTTGCTCCCCCCTTTCTAGGGTGCTTTTGATAGTTGTTGAATCTCACGCATCAGTCGGTCCACCTGCTCCCGGTCGCCCGCCCGCTCGGCCGCGGCGATGTCGTTCAGGAGCTCCCTGATCTTTTCCTTGGTGTTCAGGCGCTTGATCGCCCTTATGTATCCGCTGAGTTCAGACCGCAATTCCCTGTCGGGCAATTCCTGCCCCATCAGGGTGTTGAATACTTCCTGATCCGCATCCTCCAGATAGTTGGCCAGCAGTGCCGGGGCGAAATCAGCCCGGTCCAGACGTTCCAAACAGGCGTCGAAGATACGCTGGTGCTTGGCGTCCCTGAAAAGAATGTCCCCTAACTCCTGTGTGACCGCCGCCAACAACGGGGGATGATGCAAAACAATGTGCAGGATGCCGGTCTCGGCTCTTTCCCTGGCTTGGGACGGTTTAGTAACTATATTATGCAACTTTTTAGCAATTTTATCCGATTTTGCCCAATTTTCTTTACCTCGGGCGGTAAACTGACGGTATTCACTGCGTATTGTGTCCCAGGTCAATCCCAGGGTCCTGGCTGCGATTTGAAAACCCTCTTCTCGTTCAACCTCACTCGACAGCGCATGCAGATTCGGCAGTACCTCCCGGAGTGCCGCCAGCTTCTCGGCCGACGATGCCGTACCGGTCCGGGCGCTGACCTCCGCCAGCTTATACTCCAACAGGGGCGTGGCCTGTGCCGTCAGGCGGTTCCAGCCCGCCACACCCTCTTCCCTCAGGAAGTCGTCGGGATCCTTGCCCTCCGGAACGCTGACCACTTTAACCCGGCAGCCAAGATCCTGGAGCAGGTCCAGACCCCGGATGGTGGCCGAAACACCGGCCGCATCGGCATCATAGGCAATCAGGGCCTCCATGGTGTACCGCATCAACAGCCGGCCCTGCTCCCGCGTCAGACTGGTCCCCAGCGAGGCCACCGTGTTCCGGATGCCGAACTGGTGCGCCGCGATAGCGTCCAGGTACCCCTCGACGACCACCACGCAACCCTCGTTGCGCACGGCCTGCCGGGCCAGATGCATGGCGTAGAGCGCCTGCCCCTTGTGGAATATCGGGGTCTCGGGAGAGTTGAGGTACTTGGGCTGCCCGTCGTCCAGCACCCGCCCCCCGAAGCCGATCACCCGCCCCGACGCGTTCCATACCGGAAAAATGATCCGGTTCCGGAAGCGGTCGTAGTAGGTCCCTTTCTCGCCCCTGGTCACCAGGCCCAAGGCCGCCGACTCTTCGGTGCCGCAACCCTTCCGCTCCAGATGGTCTCTCAGCGCGTCCCACCGGGGTGGGGCGAAACCAAGCTGAAACTCATCCCGGATTTCGGGGGTGATCCCCCGGCGGGCCAGGTACGCCTGCGCCGGTGCCGCCTCCGGTCCACGCTCAAGCTGCCGCCGAAAGAAGTCCCGGGCCATTTCGTTGACCTGGTAATACCGCTCGTACTTCTCCTCCCGCGGGTCCGTGGCGACCGGGATGTGCACACCCGTACGGCCGGCTAGATATCTTACGCTTTCGGGGAAGTTGAGGTTCTCTTTAAGCATCAAGAACTTAAAGACATTGCCTCCGGTACCGCAACCGAAACAGTAAAACATCTGCCGTTCGGGTGTCACCGTGAACGAGGGCGTCTTCTCCTGGTGGAACGGACACAGGCCCAGATAGTGCCGCCCCTTCTTCTCCAGGCGTACATACTCGGAAACCACTTCGAGGATGTCCGCCCGGGCGAATACCTCTTCCACCAGGGTATCGGGAATCAACCCGCTCACATGAACCACCCGTCAAACCAAAACCCACTAAATGGTCTATTCGCTGCAACCATACAATTTTCCTGCCCTGTGTCGACAATTTTTAGGGTCCCCGGAGCACCGGGAAGCCCTGTGGGACAAACAAATCCTGAAAAACGGCCACCGCGTAACGGTCGGTCATCCCGGCGATGTAGTCGCACACCACCTTGACCAGCTCTTTGTCACTACCGGCCCGCCGCCGGTACTCCGCCGGCAGGGCATCCGGGTATTCCACGAAGTAGCTGTAAAGGTACTGTACCACGTGCCGGGCCTTGCCCTCTTCACGCTTGGCCTCGGAACTGACGTAGACGTTGGCGAACATGAAGTCCCGCAGCCGGTCCATCGCCTCGCCGATTCCGGGGGAAAGCGCGATTTCCGGCCGGTCACGGCTCGTTTGGATCAGATCTATAATCATTGTATTAATCCGGGTCCGGTGCGTGCTTCCCAGAATCTCCAGGCAGTCGGCCGGCAACCGGTCCGGCGTCAGCACCCCGCCCCGCACCGCGTCGTCGATGTCATGGTTGATATAGGCGATCCGGTCGGCTACGTGTACCACTCGGCCTTCCAGCGTGGCCGGCCGGGTGGGCCCGCTGTGGTTCACAATGCCGTCTCTGACTTCCCAGGTCAGGTTCAAACCCCCGTCGCCCTCAAGGTGTTCCACCACCCGCAGGCTCTGCTCGTTGTGCCGGAAACCCCCGGGGTGTACCGCATCCAGGGCCGCCTCCCCGGTGTGTCCGAAGGATGTGTGCCCGAGATCATGACCCAGGGCGATGGCTTCGGTCAAATCCTCATTCAGCCGTAAGGCCCGGGCGATCGTCCGGGCGATCTGCGCCACCTCCACGGTGTGGGTCAGCCGGGTCCGGAAATGGTCGCCCTCCGGGATAATGAACACCTGCGTCTTGTGCTTCAGCCGCCGAAAACTCTTGGAGTGGATGATCCGGTCACGGTCGCGCTGGAAGGCCGTACGGACGGTGCACTCCTCTTCGGGCCGCTCGCGCCCGCGACTCACCGCGCTGCGGCAGGCGTAGGGCGAAAGGCTGGCGGCCTCCCACTCCTCGGTCCGGATGCGCAGCTCTGCTCCCTCGATCACGCCTTCACCCCCTACTTCAATTCCGGAAGAAAACCTCTCCCGGAACAAAAAACCCCGGGTTGCCGGAACCCGGGGTGGTTGGTCATCCCTGCGCGGCCGCGCGGCTTGCTTTTCGAAGCTCAGCGGTCGCCCCGGCCACCTCCACTACCCGGTGCACCAGTAAACGTGCCCGGTGCCCCACCTGTGGGTCATCTTTTGCGGGCTGCTGGGCACACGCGCCTGAATGCCCGGCGTCCCCGCTCATGTGCCCGTCCCCGATCAGGGTCATGCCCTGGGTCAACATCATGTCGTGCAGCGTGCGGATGGTGGTCTCCTGGCCCCCGAACCGGGAACCGCCCACGGCCACCGCCCCGCCCACCACGTTGAGCAGGGCGAACTCCTTGCGCAGCCTGCGGGTCTTGTCCCAGAACGCTTTGAGAGGGGCGGCGACCGTCCCGAAATACACCGGGCTCCCGATGATCACCCCGTCCGCCTCGCGCAGAAGGTCCAACATCACCGCCAGCGCCGTGTCCTCGTAGCATACACCCTTGCAGGGGGTGGAACAGTGTGCGCAATAAGGGATTTTTGCCGCCTTAATTCCATCCGAAGCCTGGATGAAGGCCGTTTGGACGCCCAAAGTCCCGGCTTCCTCCAGGACCGCTTTCAAGACGTGGGCCGTGTTTCCATCCTTCCGCGGGCTGCCGTTAATGGCCACTAATAGCAACGGGCATCCCCCTCTTCCTCGAAGAGCACCCTCTCTTACCCGAAACGTCGCGTTCGAGCGCCTTTTGGGAACATTTCTTACTGTATCTTATTCACATCAACCAGCGGTAAGACCGACGGTGGAAACCACCCGGTAAACCGGTCCCTGCCGGGTAAGGGTGCTCTGCATCAGATCGATTCGGTCCACCGCGAACCGTCCCCAGGGACTCCGCGCGGCGTCCAGTCTGGCGGCCTGTTCCCGCAAGGGGTCGAGGTTGCGCGGCGACCGCAGACGCGCCAGCGTCAGGTGTGGTGAAAAAGCCTTATCTTCCGCCGGGAAACCAAGCGGTACAAGGGCTTTCTCGACCCGGACCCGGAGTTCCCGCAGTGCTTCCACGTTCCCGTGGACACCCACCCAGAGAACGCGCGGCGGCCGCCCGAAGGTCCCCCAGCCCGCCAGTTTCAACCGGAACGGCGCCAGCCCGGACATGGTTTCAGCTACCGCCCGGGGCAACTCCGGTAGGATGGATATTCCAACCGCACCTAAAAACTTCACCGTGAGGTGTAGATTCTCCTGCCGCATCCATTTGGCATCGGGAGATAATTTTTTGAGTTCGGTCTGGAACCCGCCCAGCTCGGCCTTCAGTTCCGGGGGCAGGTTCACGGCCCAAAACAACCGCAGTTCCTCCAAACGCCCACCTCCGGGTCCGCCGCCCGCGACCGGCCTGACCGCAGCCTATTCGGACCGGTAGTAGCGCTCGCCCTTGTAATAGATCTCCAGCACTTTCCCCGCCGTCTCCTCCACTGCTTTATTGGTGACGTCGATCACCGACGCTCCGGAACGCTGAAAGATCTTCCGGGCGTAAGCCAACTCCTTCAGTACCCGGTCGCTCTGGGCGTAACCGGCGTCGGGCGGCAGGCCCAGGGCCTTGAGCCTTTCCCGCCGGATACCGATCAGTTGCTGTGCGTCAAGGTTCAATCCGATCAAGCGGTGCGGCGGCAGGGAGAAGATTTCTTCGGACGGCGCCACCTCGGGAACCAGCGGAATATTGGCCGCTTTCAGGCGCCTATGCGCCAGGTACATGCACAACGGCGTCTTGCCCGTGCGGGAAACGCCCAGGACCACCAGGTCGGCCTGGACGATGCCGCGGGGATCCTTGCCGTCGTCGTACTTGACCGCGAACTCGATGGCTTCTACGCGGCGGAAGTACTCCTCATCCACCTTGCGCATCAGGCCCGGCTCCAGGCGTAGTTCGGCGCTGGTCACGGTGGTGAGGGCCTGAATGACCGGGCCCATGATGTCCACGGCCCGGATATTCCGGGCTTCGGCCTCCCGGAGCAGGGTCTCGCGCAACCCGGGCAGCACCACCGTGAATACGATGATGCTCGGAAAACCGCTGGCCTCCTCCACAACCTCGCAGACGTCATCCGGCTCGGTCAGGTAAGGAACCCGCCTGATTTCCACCTGGCCGTGATCGAACTGGCTCGCCGCCGCCCGTGCCACCAGTTCGGCTGTTTCCCCGATTGAGTCGGACACGATGTAAATCACGGGGCGTGAATCATCCAGACGCAAAGCGCTACATCCCCCTTTACGTGCTTTCCCCGAGTTCGACAAAAAGCCGGGTGATATTGGTCTTACTCAACCGTCCCACAACCTCCAGGCCCTCGGCCCCGTCCGGACCGGTGACCCGGCGGACCACCGGCACCGCGTCCACTTCATGGATCACCAGCTTCTTTGCCGCGTGCCAAACCGATTCCCCACTCTCGACGGTCACCACGTTGGGCATCCGGGTCATGACCACGCCGATCGGCAGTTTCTGCATGTCGTGCACGCCGCCGATGCACAGTTTCAGCAAGTCCTTGCGGGAAACCACGCCCTGCAGGAAGCCGCGCTCATCCACCACGAACAGCGTGCCGCAGTTCTCCAGAAACATGCTGACCACCGCGTCGTGTGTCGAGGAGTCGTCCCGGACCACCACCGGGTGGGACTGCACGCCACCCACCTGCACCCGGCGGAGTTTTTGGGCCACGATCCGGTTCGGGGACTTGCCGCTGAAAAAGTAACCGACGCGGGGACGGGCTTCGAGCAACCCGGCCATGGTCAGGATGGCCAGGTCGGGGCGGAGGGTGGCCCGCGTCAGCGAAAGCCGGTCCGCAATCTGCTCGCTGGTGATCGGTCCGTTCTCCTTAACGATTGCCATGATCGCTTCTTGTCGCTTGGTAAGCTCCATAATGCCTATCACTCCCCCGGAGCAATATGTTATACAATTACTCCGTTGAGGCCCATTAATCCGTACTTAATCTGTATTTAATACTAGATTGTATTTACGGTTCCCTGCAATCAGCCCCGCAAAATAAAAAATTCAGAATGTGAAATCTCAAGACTGCGGTTATGGTTGACCGCCGTTTCACACGCTCCTACCCCTTTACGATTTTGGAGAGGTCGGCAATCTGTTTGAACAAGTCGGCCGTCAGGCCCAGGAGCGCCAGCCGGTTCTCGCGGGCGGAGCGGTTTTCGGCCATGACCAGGACCGCATCGAAGAAACGGTCCACCGGCTCCCGCAGTTCGGCCAGCAAGGACAGGGCCGCAGCGTAACGGCGCCGGGTGATCTCGGCTCCGACCCGGTCCCGTGCCTCCCGGAAAGCGCGGTACAGGGCGTCTTCCGCCGGGTCCTCGAACAGGTTCGGGTCGACCAGCCTGCCGGTCGCGTTCCGGGACAGGTTGTAGGCTCGGGTAAAGCCGGTGGAGATGTCCGGAAAGGCCGGGTGTTCACGGAATTCCGTCAGGGCCACCGCCCGTTCCCAGGCGTCCCTTACGTCGGCGTGACCGGAGGCCAAGACCGCGTCCACCACGTCGTACGCCAGCCCCCGATCCTGAAAGAGGTTACGCAGGCGCTGCTCGAAAAATTCGGCTAGGGCGGCGGTCACCGTTCGGGCTTCCACGGTCAGGCGGTCGCCGTAGGCGCCGTGGGCCTCCCGGAAAAACGCCTCCAGATCGAGATGAGCCGGCGTGTCCAGCAGCAGGTGGCAGATGCCGAGGGCCTGACGTCGCAAAGCATACGGATCATGGGAACCGGTCGGCTGGATACCCCGGCCGAAGGCCCCCACCAGGTTGTCGGCCCGCTCCGCCAGGGCCAGAACCAGGCCCGGACGGGTCTTGGGCAGGCTCTCTCCGCCGGGGTGGGGCAGGTACTGTTCCCTGATCGCCTCGGCGACCACCGGTTCCTCCCCGGCGCGCAGAGCGTACTCCCGGCCCATGATCCCCTGCAGTTCGGGAAACTCAAACACCATACTGGTCACCAGGTCGTTCTTGCAAAGCGCGGCCGCCCGCAGGGCGTGGCGCCTCTCGTCTGCGTCCAACCCCAACGCTCCGGCCAGGTAGTCCACCAGCGTCTCCAGCCGCCCGACCTTTTCGTGCATGGTGCCCAGCCCCTCCTGGAACACCACTTTCCGCAGTTCGTCGCCCCTGTCCGCCAGGGGTGTAGCCAGGTCGTCACGGAAAAAGAACTCGGCGTCGGCCAGGCGCGCCCGGAGCACCTTCTCGTTTCCGGACCGCACCACGTCAAGGTGCTCCGCCGTCCCGTTGTGCACGCCGACGAACAGCGGCATCAACCGGCCGCCGGCACCGCGCACCGGGAAATATCGCTGGTGTTCGCGCATCGGGGTGACCAGGACCGGTTCGGGCAGGGCCAGGTAACTCTCGGGGAACCGGCCGCAGAAGGCCGTGGGGTACTCCAGCAGGTCGGCCACTTCGGCCAGCAGTCCCGCGTCCTCGTCCACCGAACCGCCCTCGGCGGCCGCCGCCCCCAATACCTGTTCCCAGACCAGTTCCCGACGCCGGGCCGGGTCAACCAACACATAGTTATCCTCCAGGAGCCCGAAATAGCGGCCGGCGTCGGGTACGGAAAGCCGCCCGGCCCCCAGAAACCGGTGGCCCCAGGTGTCGCGCCCGGAACGGACTCCGGCCGTTTCAAATTCGATCAGCTCCGTGCCGTGGAGACACAAAAACCAGCGGATCGGGCGCACGAACCGGAAGTCCTGGTCGCCCCACCGCATGGACTTCGGAAAAGAAAGCGCCGTAATCAACCGGGGGCAGAGTTCGGCCAGAATCGCGCCGGCCGGCAGCCCGGCCTCCTCCCGCACCGCGAAGACGTACTCCACCTTACCCACCAGACGGATGACCAG
>JACUUW010000078.1 GCA_014859075.1 Desulforudis sp. | reverse complement strand
TTCACCCCGTACCTTGGACTAGCGCTTCCGGAAGGTCTTTACGAAGGAGTCGCAGTAGACCTCCCGGTTCAACAGGACGTTGGCCGCGGCGGCCGCCTCCAGTAAGGCCTGGTCTTCCACGTCGAGAATGGCGGCGTCCAGACCGGCGGCCATCGCCATCACCAGATAGGTGCGGTTCAACAGCGGGCGTTCCGGTGTCCGCTGCGAGACGTTGCTGAGCCCCACCACCGTCCGCGGGGGCGGTGAGGCCAGGAGTTTCACCTGCCGGATAGTCTCCAATACCTCAACGGCGTGTTCCTGCGCCACGTTAACGGGCAGAATCAGCGGGTCAACGAACAGGTCTTCCATGGCCAGCCCGTGTACGTCGCCGTTGGCCACCAGTTCCATGGCCAGGGCCAGCCGATCGTCGGCGTCCTTGGGCACGCCCTGTTCGTTCATGGCCAGCCCGATAACCGCCGCCCCGTACCGGACCGCCAACGGAAAGACCAGGTCCATCCGCGCCTGGTCGGCGCTGGTCGAATTGATGATCGCCTTCCCCTGGTGAACGCGGAGTCCGGCTTCCACAGCCTCCGCGTTCACCGTGTCCAGGCAGCACGGCAGTCCGGTCGCTTCCTGCGCCGTCCGGACCAGCCACTCCATGATCGCCGGCTGCTCCTCGGCCGCCGCCGCGGGACCGGTACTGACGTCCAGGTAGTGCGCCCCGGCCCGCGCCTGCAGCTCCGCCCGCCGGACGACGGCATCCGGATCCCGCTTTTCGATAGCCTCGCGGATGTCCCGAAACATACCATTGATTCTCTCTCCGATGAGGATCAACTCGGTTGCCTCCCAAGAGCTCAGAATAGGGTGCCAGGCACTAACTTATTAACTTATTTGACTCTGTTTCTCCCGTCCCTTTTTCCCCGGTTCCCATTCTGAATTCTGGATTCTGACTCCTGAATTCTTCCCTTAGTATAACTGCGGCTGCATGAGCACGTCAATCCGCCCTTGGAACCGGGCGAGCGACTCCGGGTGCCGGAGCACGAAGATGGAACCACCGGCCAGGGCCAGCATCACGGCCGTCATCGTCTCCCACAGCACGGCCCGCCGGGCTTGATTCCCCCATTCAGGCGTGTCCCCGACCTGGGCTTCCCGCGTCTTCCAGGCCTCCTCACCCACCAGGCAGATCACCGGCGGGGCCAGCATCCGGTCGCCCATCAGCGCTCCCAGCCGTTTCCGCTCTATGATCGAGTAGGCGTACTCAATTCCGTAGCCGAGCGGCCCGATGGACGGATCCATCGCGATGCGCTCGGGCGGCAGGTTCATCTCGGTGATCAGGATGTTCAGCTGTTTGGCCAGGTTGATATCGAGCGGCGAAGTGGCCACCACACTGTGCCCGTAAGCCCGGCACCCGGCCGCCACCGGCTTGTAGTTGTCGACCGTCGCCTGACCGATCAGGCAGTTGTAACCCTCCAGTGCCTCGGCCACTACGGGCAGGACCCGGGCATCCTTCTCTTCCATGCCGCAACCCAGCACCACAAGCGGCACGTCCACCGCCTGGGCTACGCTACGGGCCACAGCAGCCGCCGCCTCCGCCCCGGCGTCGCCGCTTTCCGGATGCACACCGGCCAGCCGTAGCGCCACGAGGTCGGCACCATACTCAACGCACCGGCGCGCCCAGGCCACCGGGTCAGACATCAACCCGGCAAACGGCGCCCACAGCACCTCCGGCCAGCCGAGAGGCTCGATGTCCTGGATCTCAAGCGCCACCACCGGCTTTTTGGGTTCCCCTTCGAAGTGAATAAACGGCAGGGACGTGTCCCCTCCCACCCGGACGGTGTTCGGCCGACGGCCCAACACCATCTCATACACCTTTCCCGGCCATCGCTCGCGTACGATTTTCACGGCCATTTTCCGTTCATCCTCGCTATTGACGTTTATCTGGAAAACACGGTGCGGCTGATAATGCCGCGCACGGCGGTCACCGCGGGTGTCTCCTCCGGCAGCTGGATCAGCGGTTTCCCCTGTAAGTCCTGGACTTCCACCGCCGGGTCGTGCGGCAAATAGCCGGCCAACTCCAGCCGCGTGGCGGCGATCTCCGCCCCGAGCACATCCAGGTCCTTTTCTTTCACCCGGTTGATCACCAGGCACAACTCGCCGACGCCCAGCTTCAACTGCCTGGCCAACCGGTGGATCCGCCCAGCCGAACGGAGGCCGCGGACCGAGGCATCGCTCACAATAAACAGCAGGTCCGCCCGGCGGATGGTCCCCCTGCTCAGGTGCTCCAGCCCGGCTTCGTTATCCACAACCACAAAGGCGTACTCCCGGGCCTTCTGCTCGATGAACTCACGCAGCAGGTTGTTCGCGTGGCAGTAGCATCCCGGGCCTTCGGGAGTGCCCATCACCAGGAGGTCAACGTCGGCGCTCCCGGCCAGCGCCTGGTTCATTCGGAAATTGACATACTCCGCCTTCGACATCCCGCCGGGCCGAGCACGCCGGTCTCTGGACAGCTCGGCCAAAACGTCGGCGATGGTTTCGCGAACCGGCACCCCGAGCACCTCCGCCAGGTTGGCGTTGGCGTCCGCGTCCACCGCCAGGACCGGCACGTGCCCCGCGGCCACCAGACTCCGGACCGTCAACACCGCGAAGGTGGTTTTCCCCCCGCCGCCCTTGCCGGCCACCGCAATCTGCAACCCTATCACTCCTCCCGCACCGATGGGAAAAGCCCCAGGTCGGTATGTGGAATAAACAGCGCAGACACAAATTCGTTCATGAACTGTGTCCCATCTCCCAACTCCAGGTAAGTGGTCTTCCGGGCCGTCGCCCCGATTTCCGCGAGCCGGCGCCCGGAGAGCAGCGCCGCCCGTGCCCCCCGCAGGGAACTGTTGCCCACGTAACCGTACCGCTCCAGTGGTACGTCCGGCAGCATCCCGACGGTGATGGCGTCCCGCAAGGGCAGAAAACGCCCGAAACCCCCGGCAATAAGAATCCGCCCGATCGCGTCCTGTTCCAGGCCAACCGCGGCCAACATGTTCCGCAAGCCCGCGTACACCGCCGCCTTGGCCCGTAGCAGGTTCTGAACGTCGCTCCCGGTCAGCACTATGTCCTCACCGTGGCCCGTCTCTGCGGCCCAAGCCAGCACAAACCCGCCGCCCGCATCGCGCCCCCGCAGCCGGGGCGTCTCCAGGTCGGTCCTGTACCGGCCCGTCCGGTCGATCACGCCGGCGCAGCACAGAACGGCCAGCGCCGCGATCAGCCCCGAACCGCAGACCCCAACCGGCCGGCCGCCCCCGATGGTACGATAAACCACCTCGTACCCGTCCGGCGTGACGCCCAGTTGTTCGATCGCCCCGTCCGTGGCCCGCATCCCGCAGCTGATCCCACTGCCTTCGAACGCCGGCCCGGCCGAACAGGAACAGCCCACCAGCCAGTTTCCGTCACCCAGGACCATCTCCCCGTTGGTGCCGATGTCCATGAAAAGGGTGATCTCCCCCGCCCCGCCGAACCCGCAAGCAGTCACCCCCCCGGTGACGTCCCCGCCGAGGTAGCTGGCCACGCCCGGTAGCAGATGCACCGGCGCTCGGGGATGGACCGCGAGCCCGATCTCATCCGCCCGGCACGGAGGCCAGAAGTTGGCCGCCGGGGTGTAAGGCTCGAGCCGGATGTGGGCCGGGTCGACCCCCAGGAACAGGTGACTCATGGTCGGGTTACCCGCGCAAACCACCACCCGGACGGCATCGCGGGCGATTCCGTGCGCCAGCCGCAACTCCACCAACAGACCGTTGACCGTCTCCACCACCGCATCCTGGAGTTGGCGTCGGCCCCCGCTCCGTTCAACGGCATGGATGATCCTAGAGATTACGTCATCACCATACGCGGCCTGCCGGTTGTAAGTTCCCCGCGTCCCCACCGTCCGGCCCGTGTCCAGTTCCACCAGTTCGACCACCACCGTGGTCGTCCCCAGGTCCACCGCCGCCCCGTACACCGGTCCCGCCGCATGTCCCGCCTGCACCCCGACCACCGAACCGGCCGGCCCGCCGTCCATGGCCAGATCCACCGTCACGGCCCCGCCCTCGGCGCGTAAAACGGCCGGCAACTCCCGCAGCACCTCCAGGTCCGCCCGGACTTCGATACCAGCTAAACCGGCCAGCTCACTCTGCAGTCTTCCCCAGTCGTCCACGACCTCCCCCGTCTCCGGCAGGTCAACGGTGACTTCCACTCTGCACAGCAAAGGATCAACAGGGACCTCGGCGGCTTCTTCTCCGGCCTGGAGCGTCAGCCCGACATCGGCCCCCAACACCTGATGTTCACGCAGTCTCGAGGTCTCCGGGACCTCGACCACCACGGCGCCCACCGGATACGACCGGCAGGCCCGCACCGTTGCGCCCGCCTCGGCAACGGTCCCGCCGTCCCGGTCGCGCACCGCACCCTTCCGGAGCACGACCAGACACCGCCCGCACGTCCCGTTACCGCCGCAGGCGCCGCGCAGGGTGATGCCCACCCGGGCCGCCAGTTCCAGGATGCTTTCGCCTTCCCCGGCCTCAATTTCCAGCTCGTCCGGCAAGAAACGCAAGCACTTCACCCCCCGGTTCCGGTAGATGCACTCACTGACTCCAGTACTGTTTCAGGAAACCCGGAATGGCCGAGGACTCACGCGGCCCCACCAGAATCTGCCATCCCGTGAGTTCCTGCAGCTTGCCACTCATTACGGCCAATCCACCGGGAATGATCAGCCGCTCATGGTTCACCCGGCCGGCGATCCCGGACTCGTTCAAGAAATTTCCGATCTTTTCGGGCGTCAACTTCCCGGCCGCCCAGGCGGTGAGTACCGACGTGCCGTCGGTGTCGACCGGGAGAATGAAGGCCGGCACCCGCGCGCCCTCGATGTCACTCATTACGCAAAAGTAGGTCAGGGAGAAATTGGTCGTCAGGAACACGGGAGCTTCCGGTCCCGGGTTCCCCACCTCGTAGACTTTCGCCTCGATGGCGATCGGCTTCTGCGGGTCGGTGTACACATTCAACCGCCACGTCACGAGCGGCAGGATCTCGGCCGGGTCGGCGGTGTCCAGCAGCACGACCGCGGCGTACTTACCAATGTACACGGCGGTGTCAAGCACGGCATCCTCCCCGGTCGCCACACAGACGGTCGGGAAACCGAAAGGTCGGAACCGTTTGTTTACAGCCGACCGGCGGATTTGGGTCTGGTCGGCCAGCACCCGGCCGGGTTGCCGGGCTCCGGAGTCCAGCAGCAGCTGTTTATGGCCCAGTTTGACCACCTTTTCGGCGAGCGCGGCCAGTTCGCCCAAGTCACGTCCCCGCACGGCCAGCGCCAGGCCGTAGCGGCGGGCCAGGGCCGTCATGGCTTCGTAGTTTTCGGCGTCAGCCGCGTACAAAAGCGGCCTCCGGTCACCCACCAGCTCCAGCGCCCGCGCCGCCGCGTCCGGATCGGCACACATGAGCGCCAGGTTCAATTCGGTATTTGCGGCCACCTCCCGCACGGCCGTGAGGTAGCGTTCCGGGTCGCCGCACTCGTACCGCACGGCCGCCAAATCCACCCCGTAAGTCTGGCCCAGGCGGTCGAAGGACAGCCGGTTGACGACCCCGATACGCGCCGCCAGCAGCTCCCCGTCCAGAGTGTCGGACACAATAATCCCGATGCCCGTCGGGTGTAAGAAGCGCTTGTCGTGCCGGAAAAGTACGGTCTCACTACCAACCTCCAGGGCCCCCGGACCGCTTCCGATCCGTACCAGGGCAATCGGCGGTTCCGAGGCCGCACTCAGCGTCTCCCGCGCCTCTTCGCTCACGTGCGGGCAGACTTCCAGCCCCGCTTTGCCGGCGGCCAGCTGCATGGCGAACGCCAGGCAGGTGGCCTGTCCGCATTCCTTGCAGTTTGTCTTCGGCAGCAGTTTGTAAATAGCGAGTCCGGTCAGTGCCATCGGGTATGCTCCTTTTTTACGAGGGGTTCATTCCAAAAGAACTCTGATTCTCCACCGGATGCGCTCCCCGGCGGTTTTCGTTTAGCATACAGGATGTCGCCCAAGTGCCGCAACCTGACTATTTCCGACCCCCAACTCACCTACTAAAACCTTACACTCCCCTTTAAACTGAATATTTCTCCGCCCCCGGGCTCTAACCTGCCGCAACGTCGACAAACGCTCCGTTTCGCCGCGGCCCCTCCGATACAAACTCCAAAAGAAAAAAGGCCCCCAATCAGGAGGCCTGCGGGCCCGGCGGTTAAAACATCAAAAACCGTTTTCTGAGTACACGGTACTCGACAAGGTACCCTAGGCCGAAGACAACCACCAACCCGCCGATCAGGTATTTCAGTAAGGCAACCGTCCCTTCCAGTTTACCGATTTCTTCGTCACGGTCCCGAATCGACCGGGCGATTCCGGCTTCCTTGTCGGCCAGTTCCTGCTTTTCCTCCTGCAACAGACTCTGCTCTTCCCAGAGTTCGTGAATGGTCCTTTGGGCCTCGCCTTGGGCCTGACTTAGTTCTCGAATACGCTGTTCCATCAAGTAGAACCCGTTTTGGATTGAACCGGGCTCAAATGCGTTCCACAATACCAGGCCGGCGGCGGCCGGAATTTCAACATTCAGGACATAGGCCATGGTAGGCGCGATATCGACGTGGGCGGCCGGCGGCAGGACCACCCCACCCTTGAACTGCACGCCCCTGAGGATCAACGGCGGTGCGCCGTCGGTGCCGGTGATCGACACCAAGGTCTGGTCGTAAACACCTTGCTGGTTCAAGAAATGCAAAACACGGCCGACCAGGTTGTCGGCGTTGCTGACCGCCCGGTAATACTCCTGGCTGTTCTTGCCCGATTCGTCCAACACCTTGCGGGCGTCGGCGAGGACCAAGACGTTCAGGTATGGTTTCTCGGTCTCCATCAGCTTGACCGCCGCTTCGACCAGCTTTTCGTCGCCTTTGACGTTCAGGTGGTGGTCGGCGTTCGCGGCCAAGCCGTCAAGCCGTCCGGATCCGTCGTATAAGCCCCCGGTCAGTTTCTTCTCTTTAATCAACCCGAAAAGGGTGGGCTGTTTGACCTCGGCGGACGGCTCAAGAAACCCGTGTGCGGCCGGGTCGGTTCCGGTAAGAATCGAAGCGACCGCAGTCTCCAGTCCGTACGGCCAGACCGGGGAACAGTCGTTGATCCGCACGCCGGAGGAGGCCACCCCGTTGATGTTCGGTGCCTGTGCCTTTTGCAGCGCGTCCGCCTGCAGACCGTCGATCACAATCAGCACGATCTGCCGGGTATAGCGCGGCGTTTCCCGAGCTTCGCCGGTCTCTTGGGCCTCCGCCCCAAAGGGAAGTGCGGCAAGCAATATCGAAACGGCCAGCAGGATCCCTATCCTTCGAAAGAAAAACACGGGACCTACCTCCCTACACGGGTTGATATAATACTATACTCGGGAGGTGGTCTCTAATATGCCGGTTTTTAGGTGGGGTTGGCTTCACCCGGCTGGTCCTCCGCCGGTTGGTTTTCTGTCCCTATCGGCGGCAGGTTCAGGTGTTGTTCGATCCGGTCCAGGCGGGCCTCGATCCGCGAGAGGTCCCGTCTTTTCACCAACCCGAACTCGTCGCGCAGCTCCGTCATTTCATTCCGTACCGCCTTTTGAACAGCGGCCCGTTCCTGTTCGCCCCGGCGTATCAGTTCGCTCACGAACGTCCTGGCCTCGGCTTGGTCAACCTCACCCTTTTCCGTCAGCTCCTTGACCATCAGTTCGGCCTTTTCCCTGCTTAACGACAGGGCGCCGATCCCCATGAGCATCATTCTCCTGACCGTGTTGGTCAGCATCTAAACGCACCCCCTACCAGTTTATCAATTTAGTCTAAAGTATGTCACACAAAAGCCATACCCAACCGGATTCAATCGGATTTGTGCGCAATGCTCACGCCCGAAACGGCCGCCGCCTCACCGGCGGGTTAGGGTTTCCCCAATTCTTGACAACCGGCGACGTACCATGCTACTATTAAATATAGTTTCCCTAGAAAGACGGCGACGGGATGTGGCGCAGCTTGGTCAGCGCGCTTGCCTTGGGAGCAAGAGGCCGGGAGTTCAAATCTCCCCATCCCGACCACCAAATACCAAGTTATTGCGGTTTTTGGGCCAAATTAAATATTATGCGGAATTCTGGAGGAATAGAACAGGCGAAGGCCTGTTTTTTGTCTGGGTTTACCCCGTTACTTGCGCTCCCGGCGGATGTCCAGGAGGAGTCTCAGGCCCACGAACCCCGAAAAGAGAAAGCTGATTATGCCCAGCGCCGACAAACCGAAGAGCAGGGGGGGGATCCGGGCCGCGATCATCACCGACGAGCCCATGATCAGCGCCCCGAGCACGACGCCCATGGTCAGCCGGTTTGAGGACTGGACGAGCACTTTCTCGAGCCGGTGGGTGCCCTCAAACCGGACGGATATCTCGCCCTTTTCCAGGTGGTTAATGATCCTGTGCACTTTCTGGGGGAGATTCTCCACCAGTCGCATCGTGTCCGCCCATTCCCCCCTCATTCGGCGGGCGATCTCCCCCGGGTCCGCCCGTTCGATAACCAACCGGCGAAGGTGCGGTTCAAAAGACCCAACGATGTCTATCTCCTGGTGGAGTTGGTGGCCGAGACCTTCCATGGTCAGGAGCGCCTTGGACATGAAGGC
>JACUUW010000077.1 GCA_014859075.1 Desulforudis sp. | reverse complement strand
GGGTCGATTCCACCCTGGACATGGGTAACCCGTGGATCCGCAAACAACCGCACCACGTGGACCACCGCGTCCACTTCCCGGATATGGGCTAGAAAGCGGTTTCCCAGCCCCTCCCCTCGGGAAGCACCGCGGACCAGGCCGGCGATGTCCACGAACTTCACCGTGGCCGGCGTGATTTTTTCCGGGCGAACCAGACGCGCCAGAATGTCCAGCCGGGAGTCCGGCACCGGGACCACCCCGATGTTGGGGTCGATGGTACAATAGGGGTACGGCGCCACCGCCACCCCGGCTCCGGTCAAAGCGTTGAACAGAGTCGATTTGCCGGTGTTGGGCAAGCCGATGATTCCTAACCGGATGGGGGATCACCCGCCTCACCGGCACCGCCGGTTCTGCGCTTGAAACCTTTCAGGAACTTCGGGCGGGGCAACAGCACCACGCGGCCGCAGCTCCGGCAGCGCAGGCGGAAGTCGACGCCGGTGCGCAGCACCTCCCACTCCCGGCCGCCGCAGGGGTGCGTCTTTTTCATCTCGACCACGTCGCCCACCTGGAATTTGGGGATCACCGTTTTGACCATCCATTCAAAACCCCTTTCGGGTGAAGCCGTCCTTAATTAACCGTAAGCCGGCGATGCTATCCGGAAAGCGGCATGATCAGCGCCCAGATGTAGTGCAGGAAAGCAAAATAGGCCGACGCCAGCTGTGAACCATCCAAACCGGTGGTGAAAAGGTCAGACCCGAAAACGACACCCGAAAAACTCATGAACTTGACGGCCACCAGGACGATCAATCCGTACACAAACCCCCGCGCCAAGCCGAAGACAAATCCCCCCGCCCGGTCAACCGGCCCCAGGAAGGGCAGGTAGGGCACCCTGGAAAGCAGGCATCCCCCCAGCCGGACCGTCAGGATGAACACGATCAGAAAACTGAGCACACTCAGCGCCGCCGGCGCCAGGGCTCCGGTCACCGCCTGGCCCAGCCCGTCCAACTGCCCGGCCAAAAACTGGTCCAGGAGCCCGGAGAAGCCTTCCAGATCAATGGCTGTTTCCGGCACCGGGTCCCCCACCGGAGCATCCACCTGTTCCCCGTGACCCAACCAACCGGAAATCAGTGTTTCCAGTTTGGTCCCCAGGTCAAACCCGCGGTCCAGATACTCGCCTACCGGACGGAAATACTTGAAGGCCGCGAACATCCCCAGACCGACGACCACCACCCCCAGCGCACTGCGGAAAAAACCCTGCGCCAGACCGCTCCAGGCGCTGAGGGCGAGGACGACCAACAACAAGTAATCAACCCAGGTCAAGCTTGCATCTCTCCCGCCGCCCGTTTCCAGGGCGGATTTTTATTATTTGAACAGTTTCGCGCCCGGACGCCAAAACCCTGCCAGCGGCCTGATCAACAGTCCGATCACCAGCACCAGGCCCAGACAACCGAACAAAGGATAAAAAAACCGGACCAGAGTGGCAAAGTCGAAAAAGGCCACCGGAGTCATGATTAAGACGGCCCCGAGTCCGGCGAACCGGTAGCGTCGGGACCCGGGCAGGGCCAGACGGCCGGCCAGACCGTGGGCCTGCGCGATGCCGGTGGTAAAAACGGCCAGCCATATCACCACGGTGCACAGGGTACCGACCCCCGGATGAACCTCCGAAGCCAGGTACAGCAAGGGTACTTGGTAGGACCACACCTGGGCGTGGTAAGTGATGATCGCCGCTGCGACCACCCCGGCCGCCAGGCCGAGCAGCATACCGCCGAGCACCGCACCCCGCACGGCTTCGGTCGCGGTCAGGTGACGCCCGAGAGTGGACAGTACGGCCAGGGGCACCATCATATTGTAAGAAACATAAAGCACGGCGGCCCAAACCCAGTTGTCGGCCAACAGCCCCGCCCGCACCGTGTCGGCGTAGGCCGCCGGGCCGGGACCCAGCGCGGCGAACAGCGCCAGCAACGCCACCCCCATCACCAGGGTCAGTTTCAACGGCACCAGCACGGCATTGACGGCCACCACCCCGGTCAACCCGTTCCAGATGACGGTGACGATCAAAACAGCCAGCACCAGAACGCCCACAGTGGCAGGCAGGCCGAGTTTTTCCTGGAAAATGGCCCCGCTCCCGGCCAACATGATGCCCAGGCCCACCACCAGCATACCCATGCCCAAGCGGTCCACCACTCCGGCCATCCTTTTCCCCAACAGGTAATCAAGCACCTCCCGGTAACCGGTGGAACCGATCTTGACGGCGGTGGTCTGGACGACGGCCCCCAGATAAGCAAAAAGGGCGGTGGCCAGCACCACGCCCCACAGGCCGCGTGTTCCGAACGAACCGAAGAATTGCAGTATTTCCTGCCCGGACGAAAAGCCGGCCCCGATAACCGCACCGACATACAGCACAGCCACTTTTAGAACCCCGCTACGCAATGCTTTCCCACCTCATCCAGAAGGGAAAAGAAAGATTGTAATGGCATTCAGTGCCAAAGAAATCCCACACAGAATCCAGAGGCCGGGGGGGAACACTTATCGATTTATCCGCTTATCCTGAATTCTGACTCCTGAATTCTGTATTCTGTCTCATGGCATTTGTATGCCCACCAGCGGGGTTTTTGTATTGAATCGGTATAAGCCCAGCCCCGAAGGGTAATTAATATTACTAATTATGCGTGCGAAGGGAGAATTAGCCATGAGGGATGGTCCCGCCAATAAACCGGAAACCCGTCCCGCGTTTACGCGGATTCACATAGATGAGTCCCACGCACCCAGTATCTTCGCGGCTTCCCTGAAAAGGCACGTCCAGCACCTGCCCGCCGGACGGCCGGTCCTGCTGATATGTATCGGTTCGGACCGCTCGACGGGTGACAGCCTGGGGCCGCTCGTCGGTTCCAGGGTGCAAGACTTTGAACAGGACTTTTTTCGGGTCTACGGCACCCTCGATCAACCGGTTCACGCCGCCAACTTGCAGGAAACGCTGGACGCCATCCGCCTGGAGTACGACAACCCGTTCATTATCGCAGTGGACGCGTGCCTGGGGCGGGCCGAAAACGTGGGCTGCGTGAATATCTGTGAGGGCGCGTTGAAACCGGGTGCCGGCGTGCAAAAGAACCTGCCGCCGGTGGGTGACATCCACATTACCGGGGTGGTCAACGTCGGCGGTTTCATGGAATTCATGATTCTCCAGAATACCCGGCTGAACGTGGTCATGCGGCTCGCGGAGATGGTGTGCGCGGGCCTGAAGCAACTCATCCTCGAATACCAAAAAACGCCGGTCGGCCTGGAACCGGCGGCACCGGAGCCCAGAATCAGCGGAACCCAGGCTATATAAGCCTGGGTTCCGCATCGGCGGCCTTGGACACCCTTTCCACCTGCTGAAAAATTTGCTCCGGGGTTTGACCCTCCGCGTTGATCACCGGTACCTTCAGGGCCCTTTTCTGTACCCCCGTAAAATCCAACGTGGCCCCGGAAACCACCAACGCCACTGTTTTTTCGGCCTCATCAGGGGGCAGGACAGTGTAACCCCGCTTGTGGAAATAATCGTTCAGACCGGTCAGACCCTCGGCGATTGCCACTTTTTTCATAAAACCACCTCCGTCGCCTTTATTATGTGGGCGGTGAACGGTTTTATGCATTGGCTGAACGGAGCAGGTCGATGACCTCCTGGTCATTGTTCTGACGGAAATCCAGATAGAATTGGCCCACCGCGTAAAAGTCGTGGGGACTGTACAGGCAAATGATCCGGTCAACCTCCGGACTGAGCCTGTTTAGGGTCTCGGACGGCGCCACCGGCACCGCCAACAAGATTTCCCTCGGCTTGGCCCGTCGCAAGGAACGCAGCGCGGCCAGGACGGTATAGCCCGTGGCGATACCGTCATCCACCAGGACGACGGTTCGGCCGGCACAGTCCGGCGGTATCCGCGAACCCCTGTACAGAGTCATCCGCCGTTCGATTTCCCTGATCTCGGATTCGACCTGCCGTTCAAGTTCCTCCTCATTCAGGCCCATCGAACGGACCAGGGAAGTATTAAGAATCACCGTGCCGTCCTGGGTCACGGCACCGATTGCCAGTTCCGGGTTGGCCGGTGCGCCGATTTTGCGTGGCACGATGATGTCCAACGGCAACCCCAATTCGCGGGCGATCACGGCCGCCACCACCACCCCACCGCGGGGGATGCCCAAGACCAGGCCGTCCGGCAGTTCGTCCCCGGCCAGCCGTTCCGCCAGACGACGACCGGCGTCCTCGCGGTCTGCAAACAACAAGGTGGAACACCTCCCATATCTGGTACAGATCAAGAGAAGGCAACCGGGTGCCTTCTCCGGGATGTATGCTCAGCCGATTTCCAGTTTGCCCGTGCCGGCCCGTCCTATTCCCGGACCTCAAGGACCCGGCCGACAACATCCTCTTCCTCGCGGCTCAGCTGGTAATCCGACCGCCCCTGCTGCACCGGTTTCCCGTACGAGTATGAGGAATTCTTGGAATAAAGGCTGGTGAGCACGATGCCGTCGCCTTTACCGTCGAGTACCGCAAACGAGTAACTCTGGTCACCCCCGACACCGTCGAAAGCACGGTAGCGCACCATTACCGGCGTCCGTACACATCTCGCCAGGGTTTCGTCGGTTTTCCGGCGCCAAGCGGTCAGGTCGTCCAGTTTCCGGTGCATATTCGCCACATTCGCGTTCGTCTCCTCGATCAAGTCGTCGAGGTTGCCGCGCGTACCCACCTGAAGCAGGTGCGTGAGCCGTCGCAGGCGCCCCGCCGTCCGGCGGAACAGGACCAACTGCACAACGTTAAGAAGCAACAAGATAAAGACGACACCGGCCAGGATCTCAAGAAAGCTATCGGGCTGTATATCCTCTTCACTCCTTCCATTAGTTTTGTTCAGGCCTGCCCTTGATCGGCGGAAACACCGTCAGGCTCCGGTACTTTGGCGGACCGTTTGGTAATGGCTTTGATCGGCCGACCGGGCGGCGACTGACGAAGGATAACCAATTTGACACATGCCCCCGGCCTGCTCTACACTGCAACCGGGAGGCCGTAACGCCATGTCTTCAGCCAATGAAGAGCCGGTCCGTGCCGTAATCAGGAAAATGCCCGGGGCCGTCGTGGCCTTTTCCGGCGGCGTTGATTCGGCGGTCGTGCTCCGGTTGGCCTGCGAAGAACTCGGGGACCGGGTGGTTGCGGTTACAGCCACAGGCGTCATCTACTCCCGCGCCGACCTCGAGCAAGCCCGGGCTTTTGCCGCCGATCTCCGGGTCCGTCACCTCGAGTTTCCGGCCGGTCATTTCAACCAGCCCCAAATTCGGGCCAACAGCCCCGAAAGGTGTTACCACTGCAAGTCCGTGCTGTTCGGCCACCTGCGCTCCGTCGCCGGGTCCGAAAACCTTGGCGGCATTATCGACGGAACCAACGCCGGGGATGCGCGGGAGTACCGTCCCGGACTCCGTGCGGCCCGGGAGGCCGGCGTGATCAGCCCTCTGCTTCGGGCCGGGCTGACGAAGCCGCGGGTACGTGCGCTTGCCCGGAGCCTGGGACTTGCTTTTTGGAACCGGCCGTCCGAGAGTTGTCTGGCCACCCGCATCCCCTACGGGGAACCACTTACCCCCGAACGCCTGGAACAGGTACGGGCAGGCGAGGACTTCCTGCGGGAGCTCGGGTACGGCACGGTGCGCCTCCGCCACCACGGACCGCTGGCCCGGATCGAAGTGGCCCCGTCCGAACTGCCCCGCCTGGTGGCCCCACCCCACCGGGAACTTATCCTGGTAAGGCTATCGGCGCTCGGATTCCGGTTTGTCACCTCCGATATCGCCGGTTACCAAAGCGGCTGCTTTGACGGTGACGCGTGAGCCGGGCGTCAAGTGCCTGGCAACCTTTATTATAGTGGGAGCGGACGTTCATGAACAAGCATAAACTGCTCGCGCTGCTGCGCGAGGTCGCCGCCGGCCGGATGGACGTCGACAGGGCCGCGGAAGCCCTCCGGCACCTGCCTTACGAAGAAGTGGGCATCGCCCGCCTCGACCACCACCGCGCCCTGCGCAAGGGTTTCCCGGAGGTCATATTTTGCGAGGGAAAAACCCCGTCCCAGGCGGCCCAAATCTTTTTCAGCCTGATGCAAGCGGGAGAACCGGTGTTGGCGACCCGTGCCGACCACGACATTTACCGGGCCGTGCGGCGCGTCGTCCCGCGGGCCCGCTACCACGCCCGGGCCCGCTGCATCACCCTGGGCCGTTTGGCGACCGCCGGCGGCGGTCCGGTGCTCATTTTAAGCGCCGGCACCGCCGATCTGCCCGTGGCCGAGGAGGCCGAGATTTCGACCCGGATCATGGGTCACGGGGTGACGTCCGTTCACGACGTCGGGGTGGCCGGCCTGCACCGCCTTCTGGCCCACCACAAGCTGTTGGAAACATGCCGGGTGGTGATCGCCGTTGCGGGCATGGAAGGAGCCCTGCCGTCCGTGGTGGCCGGTTTGACCCCATGTTTGGTAATCGCGGTGCCGACCAGCGTCGGCTACGGGGCAGGTTATCGGGGTCTCGCCGCCCTATTGACCATGCTCAACAGCTGCGCCCCGGTCATCGGCGTGGTAAACATTGACAACGGGTACGGCGCGGCCGCCCTGGCCGCCGCCATCATCCGCTCCGGGGAGGAAAACTGAAATGCGCACCCTGTACTGGGATTGTTTCGCCGGGATCAGCGGCGACATGGCGTTGGGCTCGCTGATCGATGCCGGAGCGGACCCGGAGCAAATCAGGGCTCTCCTCGGCCGCCTGTCATTGCCCGGTTGGACGCTGGCGGTGCGGGAGGAAAGAAGAGGAGGCCTGCGGGGTGCCCGGGTTGAGGTTCGGGTGACCGCGGACCAACCCGACCGTCGCCTCCCCGACATCCTCGAACTGCTGAACAGTGCCGGGTTACCGGCGCCGGTGCCGGCTTCTGCCGGCCGGGTCTTTGCCCGGCTGGCCGAAGCCGAGGCCCGGGTACACGGCATTTCCCCGGATCTGGTGCATTTTCACGAGGTGGGGGCCGTCGACGCGATCATGGAAGTAACCGGCACCGTTATCGCCCTCCACCTGCTGGGAGTGGAACGGGTAGAGGTTTCGCCCCTGCCGCTGAGCCGCGGTTTCGTGAAGTGCGCCCACGGTATTCTGCCGGTGCCGGCCCCCGCCGTCCTGGAACTGATCCGGGGCTTTCCCACCAGGACAACAGACATCGAGGGCGAACTGGTCACGCCCACGGGCGCCGCGCTGGCGATCACCTTGTCCGCCGCGGCCGGCGACTTCCCGCCTGGACTGGTGATCGACCGCTTGGGGTACGGAGCGGGAACCGCGACCGCCTTCCCTTTTCCAAACCACCTCCGGGCCGTCATCGGCGTGACGTCCGCCGCCGCGCCGGCGCAGGAACGCCTGGCGGTGCTGGAAACCATCCTGGACGACGTCAACCCCGAGTATTATCCCTTCTTCCTCGAGCGGTTGAAAAGTGCCGGGGCCCGGGACGCCTACCTGGCCCCCCTGATCATGAAAAAAGGGCGCCCCGGCATCAAACTTACCGTCCTGGCCGGCCCGGATGAATGGCAAAAACTGTTAACGGTTATACTAAGGGAAACGGGTACCCTTGGGGTGCGTGTGCGCCACGAGCAGCGGGTTGTCCTGGAACGCAAAATCCTGCAGGTGGAAACAGCCTATGGGCCGGTCCGGGTCAAAGTCTCCTCGCTGGACGGCGCAGCCGTGCGGGTCAAGCCTGAATTCGAAGATTGCCGGGCGTTGGCGCTCCGGCACGGGGTACCCGTGCGCGAGATAGTCGGTACGGCGGAAAGGGCGGCCGCGGAAGCGTTTTCCGCTCGGGGTTTCTAAAAGACACCGAGCGGGATGTACAGGACCGACTTGCCGGCGCAAATCGTTCAAGGAAGGCTGTAATCACGCTTCATCTTCAGGTAGCGCTCGAAAGTCGGGGGGCTGATGTCCGCAAGGGGAAGCCGGTCGAGGACCGGCAGGAGTTCGCGGAGGGGTGTTCCGCGGACCATCCACTGACAGTAGTCCCGGCCGCCGTGCCGGTACGGTCCGTACAGCCGCGAGCCGGGAACCACCCGTATCAGCCACGCGAACAGCGCCTTTTGCCGGGAATGCATCCGCACGGTGACGTGCGGCTGCCGGCCGTCACCGCCGAAGTGACCCGCACCGATCAGGATGCCGAGGAACACTCCCCGTTCAAAGTCCTGCACTGTCGCAGCACTCCTCCCAATGGTCCGGTTTAGGAACAGAAATTCAGGAATCGGATTAGGCACAAGATTCAAGAGCCGGAACCCCCTGTTGTTTCACCGTCATGTTTCACGTGCAACATTTCTGTGTCCTTGCCCCCTGGGTTCCGCATTCCTGCCCCGCCGTCAATTCTCTTTGCTCTTCGCATCCAGCAAATCCAGCCAAGTCAATACCTGTTGCAGTTCATCCTCGTTCCGGTAGTGGATTTCCAGGCGCCCTTTCTTGCGGCTGCCCCGGACGTCAACCCGTTTCCCCAAGGTCCCCGCGCGCCGCCGCACCAGAAGTTGCAGCTCGGCGTCCACGCTCCGGCGTTTCCGCTCCGACCCGGCGGCGGGGCGCAACGCCCTCCGCACTTGCTCCTCCAGGGCCCGAACCGAAAGCCCCCTGGCCACCGCCCGCTGGGCCAGTTCCACTTGGCGGG
>JACUUW010000076.1 GCA_014859075.1 Desulforudis sp. | reverse complement strand
GAGGTTGAATTGACACAACGGACAACTGGTAATTATTGCCTGGGAATCCCGAACTGAGGCAGCCTTTAGAATTTGTTTTGCTCTACCGGCAACCAATTCATAATTGTTTAACACCTGGTATGAACCGCAGCATTTTGTTTTGTAAGGAAAATCAACGGGTTCAGCACCTAACGCTTCTACGAACTCTTCCATAATTGTGGGATTTTCAGGGTCTCCAAAACCCATTTCCTCCGCAGGACGCGAAAGCATACAACCGTAATAGCAAGCCAATTTCATACCTTTCAATTTCCCACCAACCCGGTTTCTCAAAGCATCAAACCCAATATCATCACGTAAAAGCTCAAGGGGGTGCACTACACTAAGTTCACCATGATAATTCTCTTCGAGATACTCATTAAGCTTGATTCTAGCCTCATCACTGTTCTTTATGGCAAAATTAACCCGCTTCAGAACGTTGTAGCAAAAAGAGCATACTGCAACAAGCCGACCGTCTCCTTCTCTTGCGGCATTGGCCAAAATACGGGCAGACGCAACCATGCCCATATAATTATCTTGGGCCAGTGGGAAAACCGTACCGCAGCAAGTCCATTCAGGCAACTCAGCCAGTTCCAATCCCAGAGCAGCCAACGTAGTCCGTGTGGAATAATCCAACCCCCTGGCCTTCACATACAAAGTACATCCTGGGAAATATGGAATACTCATTATAATCCTCTCTATGCACTAAGCTTACGAAAGCCGCTTGTCAAGGCCATTTGCGGAATTTCCGCGAGGAGTTCCCCCGAAATATCTTCCGGCGCCAAAATATCCTGGCCCTTGCGCAGATTAATCGCTCTCAAAGCCTCCATGACACGGGCGATATCAATGCCTCGGGGACATCGGGCCGTACAAGTCAGGCAAGTGGTACACATCCAGATTGAACGGTTTTCCAAGACCTTGTCATTACCCAATTGAATCAAACGCATAACTTGCCTGGGTAGTAAATCCATTACGCCTCTTACCGTACAGCTGGCACTGCAAAGTCCGCACTGCATACAGAGGAAGGGGTTTTGTTCGCTTATCTCTCTGACTTTCCAGGTCATTTCATCCCCGGTCATACAAAATCAACCTCGTTTGCAGGTACTGGTGAACAAAAGCATAAACCCGCGTCATTTATTAACAGCGTATTGCCGGCAGCCTTCGCGGTACAGGTCGCCGCCGTAGATGTCGTTGACCACAATCGCGGGGAAGTTCACGACCGTCAGCTCGTGAATCGCTTCAGGACCCAATTCGGGATAGGCGACCACCTCGGCCGCCCGGACGCACCCCGAAAGCAGAGCCCCCGCGCCGCCGACGGCGGCGAAGTACACGGCACGGTACTCTTGCAGGGCCTGGATTACATCCGGAGAACGAAACCCCTTACCGATCATACCTTTCAGACCTCGACCGAGCAGTTGGGGGGTGTAGGAGTCCATCCGGCCGGAGGTGGTCGGGCCGCAGGCGCCGATGATCCGGCCGGGCCGGGCCGGTGAGGGCCCAACGTAGTAGATGATCTGGTTGGACAGGTCAATCGGCAGCTCTTTCCCCTGTTCAAGAAGAGCAACCATTTTCTTGTGTGCCGCGTCCCGCGCGGTAAAAACTCTCCCGCTGATCAGCACCCGGGTTCCGGCACGTAATCCGGACACCATTTCATCAGTCAACGGGGGACTGATCAGAACCGGTTCCGCCAAGTCAAATTCCCCCTTGGTCGATGCAGTTCAATCTTGGTTTTACAATACCACCGTCTTATGACGCACCGCATGGCAGTTCAGGTTAACGGCTACGGGAAGCGAAGCAATATGCGTGGCAAACGTGAGCACGTGCACGGCCAGAGCCGTCACCCTCCCCCCGAGCCCCATCGGCCCGATGCCCAGACCGTTCACCGCGGCCAACAGGTCGTTCTCCAGCGCCGCCAAAGCGGGGTCGGGGTTCGGCGTCCCCACCGGTCTGAGTATGGCTTCCTTGGCAAGCAAGGCCGCCTTCTCCATCGTGCCTCCGATACCCACCCCCACCACCAGCGGCGGGCAGGGGTTGGGACCGGCGGCTGATACGGTATCCAGCACAAATTGCTTCGCGCCCGCCAGCCCTTCGGCCGGCTTCAACATCTTTAGAGCGCTCATGTTTTCACTACCCGCGCCTTTGGGCACCACCGAGATTTTGAGCCGGTCGCCCGCCACCACGCGCCAGTGAATCACCGGAGGGGTGTTGTCCCCCGTGTTTTTCCTGGTCAAGGGGTCGCCCACCACTGACTTACGGAGAAAACCGCGGGTGTACCCGTCCCGGACCCCCGCCGTAATCGCCTCCTCGAGGATGCCGCCCGTGAAACGAAGATCCTGCCCCACGTCCACAAACACGACGGCGATCCCCGTATCCTGGCAAACCGGGATATCGTCCCGGGCGGCGATGGCGGCGTTCTCCTGCAGTTGTGCCAGGATATCCCGCCCACTGGCCGAAACTTCATCCTCTCCGGCCTTCCGAAGTGCCGCCACTACATCCGGTTCCAGCACAAAGCATGCTTCCCGGCATAACCGGGAAGTAGCCTCAACAACCGTGTTAAAGTGAACGTTATGCAAAAAGAACTCATCCTTCCGCAATTTACACCATTATAACAACAAAGACGGCCCAAGAATACCCCCGGCGCGTGACCGGGTAACACGCCGGACACGGCCCTGCCTCTTAGCCTCAGCCCGCGGTTGCCGGGATCTCGGGCCCCCGCCCTTTACGTCCACGGTAAAGCTTCTGGTAAACAAATAGAAGGCCCAGCACGACAAAACCGACCGCGTCCAGCCAATGGTTCGGCGACACCAGGCTGAGCGCCGCGGCAAACGTTACCACCGTCAACGGTATTCCCAACCGGCCGAAATAGAATCGTTGCACCGCACAGGCCAGCGCAATGACCCCCACCCCCGCGGTGATCGCCCGTAGGACCGTCTCGGAGTAGTGACCCTGCAGCAGTATCTCGGGCGCGTAGAAGAACATGAACGGTACGATGTAGGCCGCGATGCCTAACCGGAAGGAGGTGATCGCCGTCTTCATCGGGTCGGAGCCGCTGATACCGGAGGCGGCGTAAGAAGCCAGGGCGACCGGCGGCGTGATTGCCGAAACGCAGGCGAAATAAAACACGAAGAAGTGCGCCACCAGTGGTGTCACACCCATCTGAATCAAACCGGGCGCCACCACCGAAGCCGCAA
Source organism: Desulforudis sp. (assembly GCA_014859075.1). GTDB lineage: Bacteria > Bacillota > Desulfotomaculia > Desulfotomaculales > Desulforudaceae > Desulfopertinax. The sequence continues at coordinate 5,445 of JACUUW010000076.1, read as the reverse complement.
CCGCATAGGCCGCCGTGGTCGGCAGTCCCATGCCGAGGATGATGGCGATGCACATGGCGAAAATGAGCGCCAGGAGCTGACTCGTCCCGGCAATACCGAGGATCACTGACGCAAATTTCATGCCCACGCCGGTAAGGGCTATGACTCCCATGATGATCCCCGCGCCAGCACACACGGCCATCAACTGCACCGCGTTCTTGGAACCGGTCTCCAGCGCCTTTAAGACCTTGCTCGGGCCCATGGCGGTCGCCCTGCTGGCCCAACTAATTACCAGGCTGGCCAGAATCGCGATAAAGCCGGCCATCACCACCGAGAATCCCAACAAGAGCATCGCGAAAAGAGCGAGGATTGGAAAGAACAGGTATCCTTGCTTCATCACCGACCAGAAATTGGGCAGTGCGTCCCCGGAGAAGCCCAGGAGTCTCAGTTTCACCGCTTCCAGGTCCACCATGTAGTAGACCGAGAGGAAATAGAGCAGGGCCGGTATGATGCCGGCCAGCATCAGTTTCTGAAAGGGAATCCCGGTCAACTCGGCCATGATGAAGATGCCGGCCCCCATAACCGGCGGCATGATTTGCCCGCCGGTCGACGCCACCGCTTCGGTGGCCGCCGCAAACCTCGGGGTGTAACCTACTTTCCGCATCAGCGGAATGGTAAAACTTCCGGTGGCCACCGCATTACCGGCCGACGTGCCGTTCATGGTACCCATGAGGGCGCTGGCGATGACGGCGACTTTGGCCGGCCCGCCCCGGGCGTGCCCGCTGACGGCGAAGGCCCACTTGACGAAGTAGCGTCCCACGCCTGACACCTGGAGGAAGGCGCCGAAAATAATGAACAGGATAATGTACTTCGAGGATATGGCCAGCGGGACGCTGAACACTCCGTTCAAGCCGTAAATGTAGGTAAAGAACCGTTCCACGGAATATCCCCGGTGGTACAGCATACCGGGCAGGTACGGCCCTAAAAACGCGTACGCCATGAACACCATGCACAGGATCGGCAGAGCGAGGCCGCTGGCCCGGCGCACCAGTTCGAGGACCAGGATCACCCCGACAAGGCAGACGTAAAAGTCGGTGGTGGTGGGTACCACCCCGCCCCGCCAGATAAGTGCCTCGAAGTTGTGATAAAGATACCAGCCGACGTACAGCAGCAGCGCCACACAAACCCAATCCGACCAGTGCACCCGGTCTCTGGCCTTTCCCCACCCCGGGATCAGAATAAAACCCAGGACGCCGAGCAGAACCAGGTGAAAATTGCGGAACAGCCACGGGTCTATGGGATGGAACACTAGAATGTAAATGTGAAAGGCGGCGGTGAAAATCGCCCAGACGGCTACGACCCTGGCCAGCCAGCCGGCCAACGTACGATGACCGGACGTCTCGATCGTTTCGGTGGTGTCAAAGTCTATCTGATCGGTAACTTTATCTCTTGTGGACTTCCGATCGGGTTCGGCCTGCCCGTTCTTCTCGTCTTGGGACATGGCTGGCTCCTTTCGCAAAGCTTAGCCTCAGAAAAAGAGGCTCTCACCTGCCATCGCGGCGGATGAGAGCCTCCCCTGTTTCGAAATCCTGGTACAGTCAGGAGAACTTCACCTGTTCTGTGACTCTGAACGGTGAAAACAGCTCTAGCCCTGGTACTCCGGCGGGTAGACTTCCGCAGGCAGTTCAATGCCGATTTCCTCGTAGTACTTGATGGCACCCGGGTGCATCGGCAACCAGTTGTTCTTTACCACATTCTCGGCCACTGTCTCCTCGGCGGACTTGTGGGCGGTGACCATCATGTCGTGGTTGTCGAACACCGCCTTTACAATCTCGTAAACCAGGTCTTCCGGCAGGTCCTTGTGCGCGATAGCGACATTCCAGATACCGATGGTTTCCACGTCTTCTTCCAGAAAGTCGTACACATCGGCCGGAATCACGGCCGGCGACCAGAAGGGCCACTCCGCGCAGACCTTGTCCCGGGCCTCGCCGTCAACGCCGAAGAGCACGATGTCCCGCTGTGCCGCGGTCTCCAGGATTCCGGCCACCGGAATGCCGGCCGCAAAGCTGTTGGCGTTCAGCTGCAGGTCCAGGTGCTGCGACACCAAATCGCTCAACCCGGCCCACCGGATGGTGGCGTTGATGCCCAAGAGTTCCAGGATGCGCGGGTGGTAGGTACCGGGGGTGCCGCCGGCCGGTCCCACGCCCAACGACTTGCCTTCCAGGTCGTTAAGGCTGTTGATCCCCGCGTTCTTGAACGCCCACCACTGGGAATAGGTGTTATACATTGGGAAAATGGCCCGCACGTTGGTCATTTTGACCCCGCCGGTCCAGTCGCCCTCACCGTGCCAGCCCTCCCAGGCCGGACCCATGGTGACCATGCCCAGATCCAGGTCGTTGAGGTGCACCAATTGCATGTTGTCGTTCGGGCCGCCGGTCACCTCCACGGCGGTGGAAATGCCCGTGGCCTTTTCAATCACCTGGCTCCATCCGCCGGCATACAGATAATAGGTACCGCCGATGGAGGCCGCACCGATGGTCAGCGAGCCGGGCCAGGCCGCCTTGCCGTCTTCCTCAACTGCAGGCGGGGTAGGTTCCGAACCCCCGCATCCGACCGCCACCAAGGCGACAGCCAGAACCAAACACAACAATACTGTGAAAACGCCCTTCCTTCTAGTGAACACCGGATACTCTCCCCCCTCATTCTCTTAAATGACCGAATTCTTCCAAACCCCAGGTCTTTCTACGGCAGTCTTTCCGCCTGACACCACAGAGAGCTAATCGCTCACCTCCAATCGCTAATAATTAAGGAGATGTGCCCCCCAAAAAAGAACAATAATGTCTTCTGTTAAACACTTTAACCTTAACACAATCTTTCATTACTTGCGATGGAACCGTAATGCTATGTCTCTTTGGCGATCATTCTTGGGAAATAGAACAGCACTTTTAGAAAATTCTAAATTACCAAAGAACGCGTCACAAGATTCTGATCATTAACATAATTTTATTCTTTGTGATAAGTAAGTAGATACTTGGTGGTCGGTCGACCGACGGAACCGTACTGTAACTTCGAGCGGGCCAATCCGGCACGAACCAGAAATTCCAGGTACCTCCGGGCGGTAGCCCTGGAAAAACCAATGCCCGCGGCGACTTCTTCAGCGGATACACTGCCGCATCTCTCGGTGAGGAACGTAACCACCTGGGCCATGGTCAACCGGTGGTAGCCTTTCGGAAGTTTCTCCGCGGAAACCATGGACGGGCTGCGGTTAACGTAACTGTCGATCCACGCCTGGTCCACCTCCGACGTGTGCGGGAGGGCCATCCGAACCGCCAGGTACGATTCAACCGCACGCTTAAGCCGGGATGGCCGGAAGGGTTTGATGATATAGTCGAATACCCCCAAGCGGAACGCAGTTTCCACGGTACCCGTGTCACACAGGCTGGTGATCGCAATGACATCGACGGGCAGGCCAAGCTGTCGAATCCGGCGAATGAAGCCGATCCCGTCGGCGTCCGGCAATTTCAAGTCCAGCAGCAGCAAGTAAGGTCCGGCCTCGGTCATGCCGTCCAGGACCGAACCGACCGAAACAGAAACGTACGCTGCCGCGTATCCGGTGACTTCCTCCAGGATCTCCTGGTTCATGTGCAACATTTTGGAGTCACTGTCCACAATTACGGTCCTAACGTTCACCAGGCCACCGCCTTATTGCTTTGCCGAGCCCTGGTGCCCGGCTTCCGTTACGGTGCGTGCTTGTAATAATTAGACGCGATACCTTCTTCATCCTCCCTTTCCGCCCTGGAATTTGCACCCAGGATTCCACTCGGACACAGCATCCACGCCCGGTAGTCGCCCCCCACCCTTGTCCACCGTTACAGGGCCCAAGCAAAAATTCTATCATTCTGTATATTTTGACACACCCTCTTAATACACTAATAGGGGTGTTCTTTATGGCCGAAGCCCCACATATTGACGTGATTCTGTGCTCATTCGCTCGCAGCCGGTCTCTGTGGCTGCGGCACTTTGCTTTGAGCCACCCGCGTTGCGGTGCGGAAATCCTGAGCCAGGCGTGTTCCGAAACCGATTTCCAAATACGTTGTCTAGCCCTGAGTCATCCGCACTGCCCCCCGGGCGTGCTCGTCGATTTCGGCGCCCACGTGAATCAGTCATACCGCGCCGTCGTGGCTCAACACCGGGAATGCCCAAGTCCCGTTCTGGCCATGCTGGCCAGGGATCGTGAGCGGCTCGTTCGGGCCTTGGTCGCTTCCAACCCGGCAACTCCCCCGGCGGTCCTAAACTATCTGACCCGGGATTCCAGCCACTGGGTGTTGTATCGGCTGGCTTCGAACCCGACCATACCGCTTGACGTACTGGAGTGGCTCCTCGTGGGCAAAGACCGGGAATTGTGGATGGCGCTGGGCGCGAATGCCGGTTGCCCCGAACACGTATTGGCCCGGCTGATCCGCTCGGGATCCACGGCGGTGCGGGCGCGCGTGGCCGCCAATCCCGGAGCCACCCGAGAACTGTTGTTGCTCTTGTTGCGTAAGGCACCTGCGGGCGCCACACCCGAAATTCTGGAGGGCGTGGCCGCCAATCCTGCTTGCCCCGCACGGCTCCTGTCCAGCTACTCCCGCCGTCCCGAACCAGCGGTCCGCCGGTCCGTGGCCGGGAACCCGTCCTGTGACCAGGAAATAGTGGCGCTGTTGGCCGGCGACCGTGAGGCTTCGGTACGGGCGGCTGCTGCTTCACATACGGCCGCGCCGGAAGCGATCCTGGCCCGGCTGGCCGGTGACGTGGAAGGCCGCGTGCGGGCCACCGTGGCCATGAACCCAGCAGTGCCCGGATCAGTCCTGGAATTCCTGGCCCGTGATCCGAATATCGCCGTGCGGGAGGCCCTCGTTGAAAACCCGGACAGCCCGCCGGCGGCCTTGTCCAGCCTGTTGATGGACTCCTACCGCAGCATTCGGGTGAAGGCGCTCGTGCATCCACGATGCACTGCGCCCGTGGTGCGGAGAATGGCTCTGACCGCTTGCGATTCGCTAACCGGACTCGACCTTGCGGTCGTATTTCAAGACGCGGCGCACCACTCCGGCTTTCCTCCACACTTGAGAACGATGCTGGCATGTGACGGGAAGGGGTTGCCTGGATGACCGACTTACTCGGAGCACTAAAACCCGCCGCGGCCAAGAAATTGCTTTCATTCATCCACCGTACCGACGCCAAGCGGAGCACGCTGCTCCTGGGTCCCCCAGGAATCGGCAAGAGTGTTCTGGTTCGCGAGATGGCTGAAGAGATGGCTGATGCCGCCGGACGTACCCTGCTGGAATACCGCCGACACCACCTCGCCGGGATCGACCTTGAGGAGGTGTTCGCCGAGCCGGAGCGCTATTTCGTGTTCATAGATCTGCGCCTGACCGAAACCGAACCGGTCGACCTCATGGGCCGCCCGGCCACCGTCAGCATCAAGGG
>JACUUW010000075.1 GCA_014859075.1 Desulforudis sp. | reverse complement strand
GGGGTTTGGGGACTTCCAAGGCCTTAAACAATTTTTGCTGAATAGCTTTGATTTCTTGTCGCTGGAGTGCGCCCGGGGTCATCCTTAGCACCCTTTGTAACCTGTTGCCGTTTATTACTGTGCAAAAAGGGTTCCCATTCCGGGAACCCTTGACTTTCCTGGTGGGCGGAGCAGGAATTGAACCTGCGACCTTCTGCGCGTCAAGCAGACGTTCTCCCACTGAACTACCCGCCCATGTCTACATGCCCCATTATGCCCGACTCCCCCCGGTTTGTCAAGCAATCCGCATCAAAGCACGCGCTTGTACCAGGGCAGGCGTTCGACGGCATAGCCCGCGACCAGGTCCACGCGGCCCAGTTCCCGGCCCTGGATGAAAAAGACCATCCGGCCCAGGGTCTCGCCGGCCGCGACCGGTGCCACGGGTGCTTCGCAAAGACGCACTTCCTTCTCCAACTCAGGAAGCTGTTCTTCCGGGATATGGAGCCTGACCGTCTCCGCCGGAACCACGGTGACGTCGGGACGGGTACCGTTGCGCACTCTGAGCCTGGTCAGAAGCTTACCGGCCGAAGCCGCTTCCACAGGTTCGATTTCAAAACCATAGGTCAACAGTTTTCTGGCGTCGGAGTAGCGTCCGTCACTGTGCAGCACCACGGCGATGAGTTGCCGGCCGTTCCGGGTGGCCGAAGCGATCAGGCAGTGCCCGGCCGCGGAGGTCGTACCGGTTTTCACTCCGTCGATCCCTTCGAAATCGGAGTGCAGCAGCCGGTTGGTATTCCGTATCGTCCGCTTCCGGTCCGAATTATGCCAGTATACGGTGATCTGACGGGTCTGCACCAGCGCGGCGAACTGGGGGATGCGCAGGGCGTAGCGCGTGATCAAGGCGAGATCGTAGGCGGTGGAATCGTGGTTGGGATGAGTGAACCCGTGCGTATTCACAAAACGGGTGTTGTTGGCGCCGATCGCCCGGGCTTTGAGATTCATCAGACGGATGAACAGGTCATAGTCGCCCGCCACATGCTCGGCGATCGCAATGGTGGTGTCGTTTGCCGACATCACCAGGGCCGCCTTCACCAGGTTCTCCAGGGTGATCTGTTCACCGGCGCGGATGTCGATGATGCTGCCCCGCTCAAACCGGGCGGCCCGCTTGCTGATGGCCACCACATCGTCCGGACGCCCCGCCTCCAAGGCCACGATGGCGGTCATCATCTTGGTCAGACTGGCTGGGTCCTTTTTGTGGTGCTCATTTTTGCCGTAGAGAACGTGCCCCGTGTCCGCGTCCACCAAAATCGTGGCGTCAGCCGTAATCCTTGGCGGTTCTCCTGAGGCAATCTGAGGGATTGCCCAACCAAATATGAGAAATAGCAAGGCAAGACTTGCGCTTGCCAGTAATTTCATCATATATCACCTTCCTAGACTATTCTCTCGCCAGTTGGGACGATTATTCCGTAATATTTGGCCTCAGTTGGAAATAAAACTTACAAGAACGTGACAAGGACGGTGATTGCCGTGCGTTTTTATTACCTGAGCGCGAAAAACCTGCGGCGGAATTTATTCCTGGCTGCGCTGTTGGTGTTCACAGCCGCCACCTTCTACGCGATCCTGATTCGCCAACCCGCCGCGGTGTCCACTACGGCGGACCATTCGGCGATCGTCTACCAGGTGAAGACCAAGGAGAAGGTGGCCGCCCTCACTTTCGACATCAGTTGGGGTGAGGAGGTGCCCAAGCCGGTACTCGACATTCTGAAAAAGGAAGACATCCGTTGTACCTTTTTTCTCTCCGGTCCCTGGGTTTCCAAACACCCTGAGGTCGCCAAGCGGATTGCCGTAGACGGCCACGAGGTTGCAAGTCACGGCTGGCGTCACGAAAATTACAGTTCCTTTTCCGACGAAGTGATCAAGGAGGAGATCGTCAAAGCCCACAAGGTGCTGGTGGAGACGACCGGCCGGAAACCGAATCTGATCCGCACCCCCAACGGCGACTGGAACGAACGGGTGGTCGGAGCCATCTCGGAAAGCGGCTACCGGGCCATCCAGTGGAGCGTCGATTCGCTTGACTGGATGGATATCGGACCGGCTGAGAGCAGCAAGCGGGTGCTGGACCGGATCACACCGGGCGCGATCATCCTGATGCACGCCAGCGACAGTGCGGAGCAGACCCCGATTTCGCTCCCGAATATTATCAAGGGGCTCAAGGAGAAAGGCTACAAACTTGTCACCGTGTCGGAACTGCTGGAGTACGGACGGGGTGTGGCCGAGTAGGACGGAACGAGACGCGAGGCCGGCGAAACGCGGATAGTTCCGCGGAAGCCCGAAGCCGCAGTAGTCACTGCGGCTTCGCCAACTTACTCGGTGACGGGAGTTGCGCGGCGGTCGATTTCCCCCAGTTCCCGGGTGAAAGCACTGACCGGTTCTCCCCTGCGGATTCCCTCCGCAATATTCTCCAGCCGGGTGACGGTGTCGACATCCGTGGTCACCATAACCCGTTCAATACGCGGTTCCGCCTTCTGAACGCGCCGGCCCGCATCCTGCTTGACAGCTTCGGTGCGTTCTCTTTCCATTTCATCATCGATGTTCAGGCCAAGGTAGACGGTGGTTCCGGCCAGCACCACGGTGGCTCTGTTCACCCCGGGAGTGTCGGCGGCCTCCTTCGCCAATTTGTCCGCCAACTGCGCGGACTCCCGTGGATCAGTGGGCAAGGCCTGTCTGGCCCCCGGCGGCGCCCCGGGTACCTGTTCGGGTGGAGCCGGACGCCGTAACGCGGCACAGCCTGTTACCGCCAAGAACACAAAAACCGCCGCCATTAGGACGGCCAGCACGGCCAGGTGCCTTTTCGGTCTGTCGTTCATGAACTCCCTCCTTCCCTGTTTGCAGGTAGTATTCGCCCACACCTGCCAGGTATACCCTTGGTCTGCCGGTAATAAATGTAACCGGCGGCTGGTGACCAAGATGAAGAACGTAACCGCACGCTACGGAGAAGCGTCCCGACCGAGCCGCGACTGTCGCAGGTAGTTGTTCACGGCCTTGGCAAAAGCCTCGGCCAGTACCTGCTGGTAGGTGGGTTCCAGGAGCATGCGGCCCTCCCGGGGATGGGACATGTAACCCATCTCAATCAAGATCGCCGGCATGCTGGTTTTGCGCAACACGAAGTAATCGGCCGGCTTGATCCTGCACTCAATACGCATTTCGCCCAGCGCCCTCTTCACTTCTCCGGCCAGGAGCCGCCCTTCCTCCGAAAGGTGGTAGTAGTAGATCTCGGCCCCCGAGCAGTCCGGGTCGTAAAAGATGTTGGAGTGGATACTCAGGAATACTTCCGCGGCGTTGGCGTTGGCCACCTGCGCTCTTTCGTTCAAGCTTATGTGGCGGCGGACAAAGCCGCCGTCCGCCTGGCACAACAACTCGTCGTCTTCACGGGTCATAAACACCCCGTGTCCCGCCGCCCCCAGCGCGGCCTGTGTACGGCGGGCCACCTGGAGATTGACCGTCTTCTCGAAGACACCGTTGGCTTTGTCCACCGCCCCCGGATCGTCACCACCGTGTCCCGGGTCGATCACCACCATGCGCCGGCCCGCCGCCTCCACGGTTCCACTGAACTGGGCGGAGAAAACCAGGATCATCAGCAGTATGCCAAGCACTCGGCGAAACAACCGCCAACGGCCGCCGTGGGCACCGGGCCGACAGTGGGCCTGCCGGCTTTCACCCTGCCGCTCGCACAAAACCGTTCACTCCCTAAGCAAAAGCAAAGCTGTTTTTAGTCTGGACCACCGGCCACATCTTAAACTGACAAAACCTTCATCCGCCCCGTTGAATCCTAAAAAATAAGCCCTGAAGCCCGGGATTATACCAGTCATCGGTTGAAGGATTGCACCTGGCGGCCTCGGCGCCGTCGCGACCGCCACCACCAGTACAGGACGGCGGCCACCAGCGCCCCGACCACCAGGAAATCCAGCCGGTGAAACCACGGCTTGAGGTGGTGCCAGTTTTCGCCCAGCAAGAGTCCGACGTAAGTCAGGGCGACGCTCCAAGGTAATGAACCCAGGAAAGTGTACACCACAAACCGCTTGAAATTCATGCGGGAAACGCCCGCCGGCAAGGAGATGAAGGTTCGCATGACCGGCAGCAGTCGGGTGAAAAACACGGCGGCCTCGCCATAACGCGCAAACCACCGGTCCGCCAACTCCAATTTGTCCCCGGCGATGCCAAAGTATCGGCCGTAACGGAGGAAGAATGGTCGGCCGCCCCAAGAACCCACGAGGTAGGAAATCACCGAGCCGGCGGTACCCCCTACGGTGCCGGCCAGAACCACACCCCAAAAAGTCAGCAGTCCCTGGCTGACTAAAAACCCTCCGAAAGGCAGGATGATCTCGCTGGGCAAGGGCACATTGGCGCTCTCGACGGCCATTCCGATACCGATTCCCCAATATCCCCAAGCCGAAATCACCTCGGTAACCTGGGAAAAAAACCCGTCCAACCGTTCGGGCATGCGCACACCTCCCTGTGAGATTCTATGCGGCCCCAAAAAGGAAAACCCCTGAAGGCGCTCTCCAGGGGACTTCGGCTTACCTTTTATATTCTGAATTCTGACTCCTGAATTCTGAATTCTTGCCCTTTACGATTTCAAGTCGTGCAAAATCTTGTGAATCAGGGGTTCGATTTTCATCAGTTCGGAGTTAGGCATGGAAAGACCGCGATCAGCCTGTTGCGGCACAGCGTGGCAAAGCCGGCGGAAGTTACTGGATATGGACGAGGGCGCTACACCGTACATACGGGCAAGCCGGTGTTGGCTGACCCTTTTCTGGCCTTCCTTCCGAACCACAGCGTAAATCACCGCCGCGGTCCAGGCCGAAGGTTTGCGCAAAGTAGGCCGTTCCTGACAACAGAAATCGTGCCAAAGCCGAAGAGCCGCGCTCTTCACGTTTTCTCGCTTGTATCCGAGGCACTCGAGCCCGGACGTGATCTGGGAGGCCACTTCCGCGTAGGTCTCTTGTGGCCAGGCGAAGTAACCGGGTTCCTGCGCCCGGTCTTCCGATCCCGGGTGCTTTTTGCCGGTACCCAGACGCCGGCGAATCTTACGGATTTCGTCGGCACTTTCGATCAGGCGGAGCAGTTCTTCCATCTGCGCCCGCCCTTCCCTGGTTGCGCAAACCTGTTTGAGCAGGTCTCCCTGAAACAGAGACAGCAGGGACGGAATCATGCCCTGGATCTGGTCCCGTCCCTTGAACAATGCCGGGCCGGCCAAGCCAAGACCCAGGCGGATGATGTAACCGTTGAGGCGGTGGGCCTGGGACCGCAGGTATTTTCTCCAGGCCGCGTTTCCACCACGCCGGTGGTTCCGACGCCAGCTCTGGAAATCTTTCTTGAGCCAGTTGATGAGTTCGGACTTGAACACTTCCGGAACCCCGATGGCACTCGTCGAAAACTCGAATTCCTCCCCAACCTTAAGGATCCTGACGTAGAGAATACTCCCGGCGATAATGTCATCCTGCACACCCGGTTCCCGAACCCAATATTCCTCGCCGAACACCACGTCCTTTAGCGTTACGCCTTTCCCGGGAAAGACGGTTTTCACTTCGTAAAAGCTGCTCCGTGCCTCCTGCCAGAGAACGAGCAGCAAAGCCTCGGCAAACGGGAGTTTGGAACCACAAACCTCGCCGAACAACTCAATCAGCGTTTGACCGTTGGACAGGGGATAGTCGAAAATGAACCACTCAAAGCAGCGCTCGATAATCAGTTCGTCATCCAGGGCCCGGATGTCTTCGTCAATTTGGGCGAAGTATACTTCTTGAGCCGAAGCTGCCTCCCTAAGGAATACCACTTCTTCGGCGAATTCCCCGAGCTTCTTGCGAAGTCCGGCGCTGCCCCGGCGCCACTTGGCCTGAGCCAGGGAAACAACCTTCTCCGGTTTCCCGCAGCAGTCGCGGTAATCACGGTCGCGGCCACAGGGACACCGCCGGCTTGAGCTTTTAATGGTCCAAACCTCCTTATGTTCCGTTTCATCTGCCACAGGCGCTTCGATCCCTCTTAGTATTCTACCCCTATATCTGGTCTCCTGCCCCGATGAATGTTTTAAATAGGCTCGCAGCCAGGAAATTCTCGGGCCGGGTGGAAGCTCGGGTTACACCGGGCCGATCCAGGCAGGTATTGGGCTCCTGGTTGTTGAAATAACTAAGAGCAAATCAAAGAAGAAGGTGTTTGAATGGCCAGGTTCCTGGTGATTGACGGCAACAGCCTCCTGCACCGGGCATATCACGCGATTCAACCTCTTTCGACATCCACCGGTCTGCCGACCAACGCGGTGTACGGTTTCACCAACATGCTCCTGCGGGTGATCACCGAGGAACGGCCGGAAATCATCATAGTTGCTTTTGACAAGAGCCGGATCACCTTCCGCCATGATATTTTCCAAGAGTACAAGGCCCACCGTCCTTCGATGCCGGAAGACCTCCGTCCCCAGCTGCCCCTGGTCAAGGACGTACTGGCCGCCATGCGCATCCCGGTGGTCGAAGTAGACGGCTATGAGGCCGACGACCTCATCGGCGCGCTGGTGACCCGCGCCGGGCGCGCCGGTCACCAGTCCCTGATTCTCTCCGGTGACAAGGACACGCTTCAGTTGGTCGACCCGCAAACCGAGGTTCTGCTTACCAGGAAAGGCATCAGCGACCTGGAGCGGTATCACCCCGCAAAGCTGCGCGAGCGACTCGGGATCGGTCCGGAACAAGTGGTGGACCTGAAGGGGCTTGTCGGTGATCCTTCGGACAACATCCCCGGGGTGCCGGGCATCGGCCTGAAGACGGCCGCAAGACTGCTTGCCGACCACGGCAGCCTCGAAGCCATTCTTGATAACCTCGAGGCGCTCCCCACCCGCTGCCGAAAACAATTGGAAGCCTGTGTGGAGCAGGCCCGGCTCTCCAAGAAACTGGCCACCATCGAAACCAACGTTCCCGGGATGGAAGACCAGGACTTTGAATTCTGGCCGGGCCCGGACAAGCCGTCATTGCTGCGGATATTCAAGAAGCTGGAGTTCCGCAGTCTGGTAAGGCGTATCACCGGGGACGAGTCCCCTGGTGGTCTCCCCGCGGGCAAGCAGGCGGAGGTTTTCCGTCCCGGATTCCAGTACCTGGACAACGCCCGGCAACTCGAAACCCTGCTGGCGGACGCCGCACGTTCGGGCCGGGTGGCTGTGGCCTTCACGGGTGACCGCAAGGGGGAACCGGGAAACCTGGCCTTGGCTTTAGAGACGGGAAATTACCTCCTGCCCCCCGCCGGAGCGCACCCGGACATTCTAGACGGCCTGAACCGGTTATTCACCGACGTCAAGGTCGCCAAGGTGGTGCACAACGCCAAGGACTTTTTGCGTGGTTGGCCCCACTATCCCTTGGGCAACCTGGCCTTCGACACAATGGTGGCGGCCTACCTGGTGAACCCACTGACCGCGAACCAGAAATTGGACGACGTCACCCACCAGTATCTGGACCTGCTGCTTCCGGCGGAAGGCCCCGGATTCCTCGCCGCCCACGCCGAGTGCGTCCTCCGTCTGTTCCCCGTGCTGCAAACCGAGTTGCACGCCTTTGAGTTGGACTTCCTGTTCAACAAGGTGGAACTGCCACTGGTCGAAGTGCTGGCCGCCATGGAGAAGGCCGGGGTAGCCGTCGATCGCGACCAGCTCGAGGCCATGTCGGCCGAGTTTGGGGCCAAGGCCGCGGAACTGGAAGGGCGGATCCACGCCCTGGCCGGGGAGGAATTCAACATCAATTCGCCCCGCCAACTGGGCCGTATTTTGTTCGAGAAGCTTGGACTGCCCGCCGGTAAACGGACCAAGACCGGCTACTCCACCGACGCCGGGGTGCTCCAGGATCTGTCCGCCGAACACGAAATCGCGGCCGTGCTGTTGGAATACCGCCAACTGATCAAGCTGAAGACCACCTACGCCGACGGCTTGGCCACGCTGGTGGACCCGGATACCGGGCGGCTCCACACCACCTTGCACCAGACGGTGACCGCCACCGGCCGGTTGTCTTCGGCCGAACCGAATCTCCAGAACATCCCGATTCGAATGGAAGCGGGGCGCCGCATCCGCAAAGTGTTTATCCCCCGGGATCCGGCGAACGTGCTCCTGACGGCCGACTATTCTCAGATCGAACTCCGAATCCTGGCCCATCTTTCGGGAGACCCGGCACTGATCACCGCATTCCGCGAGAACCAGGACATCCACGTGCGGACGGCCGCCGAGGTGTTCGGGGTGCCCCTGGAATCCGTGACTCCGGAAATGCGGAACCGGGCCAAGGCGGTTAATTTTGGTATCATCTACGGCATCAGCGACTTCGGCCTGGCGCGAGACCTCAAGCTGTCCCGAGCCGAAGCACGGGAGTACATCCACAAGTATTTTACGCGGCTTCCCGGGGTAAAGGATTACATAGACACCAGTATCAAGTCGGCCCGGGAACGGGGTTACGTCACCACCGCCCTGAATCGACGACGCCCGCTGCCGGAACTGTTCAGTGGCAACCACACGGTGCGGAGCTTTGGGGAACGGGCGGCCATCAACACGCCGATCCAGGGCACGGCGGCCGACATCATCAAGATGGCCATGGTCCGGATCCACGCCGCGCTGCGGGAGAAGAAATTAAAAAATTTGAAAATTCCGGCATAGTTACCAATCACAT
>JACUUW010000074.1 GCA_014859075.1 Desulforudis sp. | reverse complement strand
TCCCGGAAAGGACCGTAAAAGGCGGAAGCGTACTTGGCCGCATAGGACATGATCGGGACGTGCTCGCAGCCTTCGGCGTCCAGTAGTTCCCGAATGGCCCCCACCCGCCCGTCCATCATGTCGGACGGAGCGACCACGTCGGCCCCGGCCCGCACGTGCGAAAGCGCGGTTTGCGCCAACAGGGCCACCGAAGGGTCGTTCAGCACGACGCCGTTCTCAACCAGGCCGCAGTGGCCGTGGCCGGTGTAAGCGCAGAGGCAGACGTCGGTGATCACCAGGAGTTCCGGGTGGCGGGCCTTGACGGCCGCCACGCCCCGTTGAACCACGCCGTCGGGGGCGTAGGCCGCGCCGGCCCGGTCGTCCTTCACGTCCGGCACGCCGAACACGATGATCCCCGGCACGCCCGCTTCGACGACCTCATCCAGTACGGCGGGTAGAGTATCGACCGAATAGCGGTGGACGCCCGGCATGGCGGCAACGGGCTCAACCACCCCCCGGCCCTCGGTGACAAAAACCGGATAGATCAGGTCGTCCAGATCGAGCCGCGTTTCCCGCACCAGCCGCCGGATGACCGGTCCCTGGCGCAGTCTGCGCATCCGTATCTTCATTACAAGTATCCCCCCAAAAAGGTGCCAGGCACCTTTTTACTTTCCCTGACTTTCGCAAAAACAGATCTGTTCCGTTCTAAAGCTAACCCTTCCGTTGGGCAGCCCTGGCCACGTAGTGGACTGCTTGCGATGGCACTCCTTCCGACTTCTGACTCCTGAATTCTGTATTCCGGTCTTCTTCCCCCGCCCCGATCTCGGCATCCGTCAGGTAACAGGCCGGGTCGGACGCCCAGAAGTCCCCGGTGACCGCCTCGGCGCGCGGCCGGAAGTTGCCGTTGCAGATCACGAGCCACCGACAGACCGCGCAACGCCCCTTGAGCAGCGCTCTCCGGTCCTTCAATCCGGCCGTAATCGGGTGGGCGACGTCGTTCCAAATCTCGCTGAACTTCCGCTCCCGGATGCTCCCGAGGGTGTGGTTCATGGTGAACTGGTCCGGATGAACGTTCCCGTGCCAGTCGACCGCGCCGATGGCGATTCCGCTCCGGTTCCCCCCGGAGTTCTGCAGCCACTGCCAGACGGTGGCCGCCCGTTCCGGGTCCTCGTCCTTAAGCTTTAGATATAGATACACGGCATCGGCGTGATTATCCACCGTGAGGATTTCCTTCTCCAGACCGCGGGCCAGCAGGTCGCCGGTGCGGGTGTAGATCAGGTCCAAGACCTCCCGCTTTTCCCCGGCCGTCAGGTCCTGTTCCATCAGCCGGCTGCCCCGGCCGGAATAGACCAGGTGGTAGAAGCACGCCCGGTTCACCCGCTCCGCTTCGATCAGGTCGAAGATGGTGTCGATCTCCCGGTAGTTGTAACGGGTGATCGTGAAACGCAAGCCCACGCGCTGACCGACGGCCACGCAGTGGCGGATCCCCTCCAGCGCCGCCTCAAAGGCACCCTTGAAACCCCGGATCTGGTCGTTGGTCTCCTTGATGCCGTCGATGCTCACCCCGACGTATCCGACACCGGTCTGCTTCAGCTTCCAAGCGGTTTCACGGGTGATCAGGGTGCCATTGGTCGAAACCACCGGCCGCAAGCCCCGTTCCCGGGCGTAAGCGGCCAGTTCGTAGAAATCGGATCGCAGGAGCGGTTCGCCCCCGGAAAAGAGCAGCACAGGCACCCGAAACCCGGCCAGATCATCGACCAGGCTCCGGGCCTCGACGGTCGTCAACTCGCCCGGGTCCCGCCGCGATACGGCGCTGGCGTAACAGTGCTTGCACTTCAGGTTGCAGGCGCGGGTGGAATTCCAGACCACCACCGGGCCCATCCCGCCCGGCCGCCGTTGGTAACGAAGGTGATCCCCCGGCTCTTTCTGTCCCGACACCATTTTAGAGATGCTAAGCAATAGCCCCACTCCCACCGAAGTAATTCCGGATGGCCGCGACCAGGCCGTCAATCGTGTACTCGCGCGCTGTGGCGTGGACCGCCAGGCCCATTTCGGCCGCCTTCCGGGCGGTAACCGGTCCGATGCAAATCACGGCCACCCCGGCCATGAGTCTTTGCAGATCCTGCATCCCCAGGGCGCCAGCGAAGTTCTGCACGGTGGAGGAACTGGTGAAGGTGACGGCGTGCACCCGTCCTTCCGCCAGCAACCGCCGCACCAGCGCGGTGCTACCGGTCACCGGCACGGTCCGGTAGGCGGTGACGTCGTCGACCACCGCCCCGGTCCGAGCCAGCGCCTTTGCCAAAGCGGGCGGGGCGATGTCGGCCCGCGGCAGCAGTACCCGTTCCCCTGGGCGGAGCATGGCCCGCATCCCTTCCGCAATCCGCTCGGCCCGGTACTCCTCCGGAACGTAGGCCACCTTCAGACCGCGCCCGGTGAGCGCCTCCCTGGTACGCGGCCCGATGGCACAGAGCCGCGCCGGGCCCAACTCCCTGACGTCCCGCTCCCGTTCCCGGAGGCGGTCGAAAAAGTGCCGGACCCCGTTGACGCTGGTGAACACAACCCAGTCGTAGTCGGAAATCCGGTCAATCGATGCATCCAGCGGCCCAAAATCGGCGGGTGGGTGGATGGCGATGGTCGGAAACTCCAGCGCCTCACCCCCGAGCCGGTTGATTTTCTCCGACAGCGCGCTGGCCTGCTCCCGGGACCGGGTCACCAGAATCCGTTTCCCAAACAGCGGTTTCTTCTCAAACCAGTTCAATTGCGCCCGCATCCGGCAGACTTCGCCGACCACGATCACCGCCGGATTTTTCAACCCGGCCGTCCGTACCCGCGCCACGATGTCGTCCAGGGTGCCTTCCACGCTCTCCTGCTCGGGCAGGGTCCCCCAGCGAATAACGGTCACCGGAGTGGACCCCGAACGCCCGTGACGTACCAGGTGTTCCACGATGTCGGGCAGGTTGGCCATCCCCATCAGAAAAACGATGGTGCCGGCCCCGGTGCTCAGTTTGTCCCACGCGATCGCGCTCTCGTCTTTCTTGGGGTCCTCGTTGCCGGTGATCACCGCCACCGAGGCGGTGAAGTCCCTGTGCGTCAGCGGGATGCCGGCGTAAGCCGGCGCGGCCACCGCCGAAGTCACGCCGGGCACCACCTCGAAACGGATGCCGTGCCCGGCCAACACTTCGGCTTCCTCACCGCCCCGCCCGAACACAAAGGGGTCTCCCCCTTTCAGGCGCGCCACGGTAAGCCCCTGCCGGGCCCTGTTCACCAGCACGGCGTTGATTTCGTCCTGGGTCAACGTATGCCCCTCGGGCGATTTGCCGGCAAACACCAACTCCGCTTCCGGCCGGGCGTGGGCCAGAATCCGCGGGTTCACCAAGCGGTCGTAGACCACCACGTCGGCCTCCTGGATACAGGCCACCCCTTTTACCGTCAACAGGCCGGCATCGCCCGGCCCGGCCCCCACCAGGTAGACTAATCCGGAAGTCGTCACCGCTCCACCCCCTGACGTATCCGGGCCAGGATTCTCCCGGCACCGGCTTCGAGCAGCCCGGCGGCCAGCCTCTCACCCAGAAGCACCGGCTCTTCGACCGGACCCGACTCCTCGGCCCGCACCGTTTCCCGCCCGTCTAGCGAGGCCACCACGGCCTCCAGCCATAAGGCCCCGTCCCGCAACCGGCCCAGAGCACCGATCGGCACTTGGCAGCCGCCCTCCAGGCGCCGCAGCAAGGTCCGCTCGGCCAGGACGGCCGCCCGCGTCGGGGCGTGGTCCAGGGTTTTGACCAGGTTGATCACCGGTTTGTCGTCCCGCCTGACTTCGATCCCGAGCGCCCCCTGTCCGACCGCCGGCAGGCAGATGGAAACCGGGATGCGGTGCGTGATTCGGCCCGTCAAGTTCAAACGGTAGACCCCGGCCCAGGCCAGCACCAAGCCGTCCACCACACCCTGGTCCAGCTTCTTCAGCCGGGTAAGGACGTTGCCCCGTACCGGAACCACCTCCAGGTCTGGACGGTAAGCCAGCATCTGCGCCGTCCGGCGTAGGCTGCTGGTGCCCAGCACCGCGCCCGGGGACAGATCTTCCAGCCGCCGCCCGCCGCGCGAGATGAACACGTCGCCCGGGTATTCCCGGGCCGAGATGGCACCAAGGGCCAATCCGGCCGGAAGACGCGTGGGCACATCCTTCATGCTGTGCACGGCCAGGTCGATTTCCCCGTCCAGCAGCGCCTTTTCCAATTCTTTTGTAAAAAGGCCCTTGTCGCCGATTTTGGCCAGGGCCACTTCCAGAATATTATCCCCGGTGGTCCGGATTTCCTTGCGCCGGAACCGGAACTCCGGGTGACGCGCCCGCAAATGGTCGATCACCCGGTCGGCCTGCGCCAGCGCGAGGCGCGAGCCCCGCGTGCCGACCACGATTTCCCGCCGCATCAACCGCCCTTTCCTTTCCCGCAGGTCACCGGGCAGGACTTCCGGTCCTCCTCTTCTCCGGTTTCCAGGTCGAACAATTTCTGCAAAGCATCCACATAGAAGTGGCCTTCGGGCGTCAGGGCCAGCCTCTTCAACCTGGTGATCGGTTCGTGAAGCAATTGGTTGACAATGGAGTTGGCCATGGACCCGACAACTCTCTGTTCCCGTTCGGAAAGATCACCGAGGCGGTTGAAGGCCCGGCGCAGCTCATTTTGTTTGATCTCCTCGCCCCGCTTCTTGAGGGCGGCCACGGTCGGCACCACAAAGCGCGACCCCAGCCACAGTTGGAATTCCCGCAACTCAACGTCGATGATCCGCTCGGCCGCGACGGCCGCCCGGCGGCGTTCGGCCAGGCTGGCGTCGACCACGCTCTGCAGGCTGTCGATATCGTACAGGGCGACCCCGGGCAGTTGCCCGACCTCCGGCGCCACGTCACGCGGCACGGCGATGTCGATCAAGAAGATCTGTCGGCCACGGCGCCGCTCCTGGACCCGGGCCATCGGTTCCGGCCGGATCACGTAGTGGCTGGCCGCCGTACAACTGATGACGATGTCGGCATGTTCCATCCACCGGTACAGTTCGTCGAACCGAACCGCGCGCCCCCCAAATTGTTCAGCCAGTTCCACCGCCCGGTCGTAGGACCGGTTGGACACAATCACGCCGGCCACACCGTTGGACAAAAGGTGTTTCACGGTCAATTCGCTCATCTTGCCGGCGCCGACAATCAGCACCTCCCGGCCTTCCAGGTCTCCCAGCGTCTGCCGGGCGAGCTCCACGGCCGCGTAACTGATGGAGACCGGGTTTTTGTCGATGCCGGTTTCGTTCCGCACCCGCTTCCCCACCGCCAAAGCCTGTTGAAAAGCACAGTTCATCAGCCAATTCACCACTTCAACCTGCTGGCCGAACTGGTAGGACTGTTTCACCTGGCCCAGGATCTGCGTTTCACCCAGCACCATGGAATCGAGTCCGGACGCCACCCGGAACAGGTGGCGCACCCCCTCCCCGAACGAGTAAACGTAGATATAGTTCTTGATTGCTTCCACCGTGGTTTCGCAACGTTCGGCCAGGAAACCCAGGATGTTTTCCAGACCGACCTCGTCCGCAAGGACGGCGTAAATCTCGGTCCGGTTGCAGGTCGAAATTATCACACAGCTCTCCACCCCGTCCTGGTCGGCCAGGTGCCTGAGTGCGTCTTTCAGGGATTGTTCCGGAAACGAAAGCCGCTCCCGCACGGCTATCGGCGCCGTGCGGTGGTTAAGGCCCACCGCGGTGATCAACACGGTCAACCAGCTCCTTTACCCGGTCGTAATCGCCGTTCGCCAGCGCATTAAGAATCTCCGGCGTGACCAACGCTTCCAGCAATTGCTCCTTTTCCGCCGGATCGGTAACATTCCGAATGATATTATGGCGTATTTCGCCGATAAGTGCAAGGTAGTCCCCGTACCGGGGGTCGAACTCCGCTTCCAGCCGCTCCCGGATTTTCCGGGCCAGAAGGGGGCTTTTGCCCCCGGTCGAAACGGCGATCGTCAGGTCGCCCCGACGTAAGGCGGCCGGGACGTAGAAGCTGCAGTGCTCCGGGTCATCCACCGCGTTCAGCAGAATCCGCCGCGCCCGGCAGTCCTCGGCCACCGCGCGGTTCACCGCCGGATCGTCGGCCGCGCTGATCACCAGCATGGCGCCCACCACGTCTCCCGGACGGTAGCCCCGCGGTTCGTACTCGATCGCCCCGGCCGCCGCCAGCTCCCGCAGGTCGTCGGCCAGCGCCGGGCTGATCACCCGCACCCGTGCCCCGGCTTCGAGCAAGGAACGGACTTTGCGCCCGGCGACCCGGCCCCCGCCTACCACCAGGCACGGTTGTCCCGCGAGTTTAACAAACACCGGATATAGTGTCGTCACGAATCCATCCCCTAAAATCAAATGGTCAATCGTCAGTAGTCACGCACCCGGACGAACTCGGCCACCTGGAACAGGTTCCGGCGCGCCGGAATATCGGGCAGCTTCTCCAGGAAGGTGCAGGCCTTCGCCAGGTATTTCTCGGCTACGCCAAGCGCCGCGTCGATACCGCCGCACTCCTTGGTCCGCCGGATGATTTCCTGGATGTCGTCCTCGGTCTTCTCCTCTTTCCCCACCAAGTACGAAAGCCTTTCCTTATCGGGGCCGAGGAACAGGGACATGATCACCGGCAGCGTGATGACTCCCTGACGCAGGTCGCCGCCGACCGGTTTGCCCAGCAGTTCCTGGTCGGCCACCATGTCCAACACGTCGTCCGTGATCTGGAAGGCCATCCCGAAGCAGTACCCGAACCGGCCCAGCGTGGTGTGGACCTCCGCCGGGGCGCCGGTGGCCACCGCGCCCAGTTGGCAGCTGGCGCGGATCAAAAGCGCGGTCTTGCACCGGATCCGCCGCAGGTAGTCCCGTAGATCGGACCGGTGGGCGCCGCTGAACTGGATAATCTCACCCTCGCACATCTTGACACAAGTATGGGCCAGGACGTCGATGAAAATCGGATTGCGGTAGTTTGACAGAAGAATGATCATCGACTTGGCGAACAGGTAGTCCCCGGTGTGGGTCGAGACCCGGTTGCCCCAGAGCGCCTTGACGCTGGGAATGCCCCTCCTGAGGCCGGCCCCGTCCACCACGTCGTCGTGAACCAGCGTGGCCATGTGGGCCAACTCCAGGGCCAGGGCCACCGGCAACACCTTTTCCAAATCGTAGTCGTGAAACTTGGCCGCCAAAAGCGCAAAAGCCGGACGTAATCGCTTGCCGCCGGCCCGGAAAAGATGGCTGGACGTTTCGGCCAGCAGTTCGTTCGGGCTTTTCAGAACTGCGTACAGCTCTCTTTCGACTATGTCCAGATCATCCCGAACCACTGCCAACAATGGTAGCATCAATTACGATCCTCTCTCGACTACGACACTGCCTTTCCATGTTTCGCCCGGTACCCGCAAAATCCTTCCCCGGATACGTTTTACACTTCCGGAGGGGCGCAGTCAATCCGAGCGCCCGCCGGTGTCACCGCGTACCCGGGTATCCTGAAAAAAAGCACCGTCCTCCTGCACGTAGGGGACAGCGTCCACGTCCTCGGTATGACCCCGGTCTTCCTCAAACTCCTGTTCGGTTTCGGTGGACAGGCCGTGCTGGGCCATTTCCTGCCAGGCGTCCTCCCGGTCATAAATGACGCTTTCGTCCCCGGGCGGCCGGAAAGGCTGGGCCAGCGCTCTTTCCTCGATGGGCCGTTCCCGTTCGCTGATCAATTCCCCGCGTTCTTTGCAGTCCCGGCACTTGGTCGTGTAGGGAACGGCCGCCAGCCGCTCCGGGGCGATTTCGGCGCCGCACTCGTCACAACGACCGTAAGTCCCCTCATCCAACTTGCGCAGGGCGTCTTTGATGGCCAGCAACCGCAGTCGAAAGTTCTCCTGCACGGCCGAATCCTTGCTCCGCTCAAAGGTCTCGCTGCCGACGTCGGCCGGGTGGTTGTCGTAGGTACTCAGCTCGCTCACACTATCTTCCAGGGCTACGTCCAGCGTCTCCTGGATCCGGTCGATCTGCCGTTGCGCGGCGTCCTGCTCGTGCAACAACCGGGCACGCGTCTCTTCCTTCTCGTTGGCGTCCAAGAACATCACTCCTTTACAGACCGGATCGACAAGCGACCCGGTGGGACAATTTGCGTGGTTGCCGGTCGGAGTTCAGGGCCCCAGGTTAAGCTCCACCACCCGCACGATGTCGGCTATAAACTTTCCGATCACGGGCAGGTTCAACATCACCACGCGCTGGAGTACGAGCACCAGGACCGCGGCCAGGATCGTGAAACCGATCGCCATACCCAGTCCCCGGGCGATCCCGGTCAGAAAGTTGATGTACAGCAGCCGGTAGGGCCGTTCGAGCAGGGTCACGTACTCGGCCAGCCGCATTTTTTCCATTGCGACCGATAGTTCGGTGATCTTAGTTTTGAGTTCCATCAGGAGCTTGCTTTCCGCTTCCCTGTCCATCAGCGTACCCGTTACCCCCTGTACACATTATTTACCGCCTGCTGTAAAAAAATGAACGACCGCGGTCACGGGCGTTGGTCGTTGGTCGTCTTCGGAACCGCCTGAGCTTTAGTGCAAAACCTGATCGGGCGCAGGGCTGAATCGTTCTCGCAGGATACGCCGCAGCATCTCCCCAAAACGCAACCGCCCGGTATCCCCAAGATAGACGGCCTCCCAAAAGTCCTGGGCCAAGT
>JACUUW010000073.1 GCA_014859075.1 Desulforudis sp. | reverse complement strand
TCTTTTTGACAGCCTGGCCCACCCGGATCTGCTGAAGAAGTTCGGGTGCCGGCCGGCGGGGGATATAACCGCGCTCTACCGGGAGACCGTGGCGGCGATCGCCGCCGCCGGGGTCTGCGTCGAAGTCAGCACCGCCGGCCTGCGGGCGCCGGTCGGCGAAATCTACCCCCACCCGGACTTTCTCCGGCTCTGCCGGGACTACGGTGTTCCGGTCACCCTGGGTTCCGACGCCCACGCTCCCGAACAGGTCGGCGACCGTTTTTACGAGGCCGTCGCCCTTTTGAAACAGGTGGGCTACCGGGAAGTCACGACCTTCCGCCGGCGCCGCCGCATCCCGTTCCCCATCTGATATTTCTATCGGTCACAGTATGGTTCCAACGGCCCGTGGGCATTTTATAAGGGAATGATGCGCCGTGGGGGTGGGTGCGTTGGAAATGAAAGACAGGCTGACCAGGGGGTTCATTGCCGGGCTCTTGGCCGGCATTGTGATGAACGGTGAAAATTACTTGACCTTTTATGCCCTCAACTTTGCCGATTTGCGTCACCTGGACTGGGCGGCGGCCCTGGTTTTCGGCCATCCACCCACGAACATCTTGGAGACTGCTTTCGCCCAGATTGTGCAACTGTTTTTCGCCGGTCTGGCCGGCATTCTCTTTGCCTATCTTGTCCCCTTCGTGACCAGTCGGAACCACCTCCTGAAGGGGTGGATTTACGGGGTGCTGGTCTGGTGGGTGGCCTACGCCTTGACCATTATGTTTAGACTGCCGGGACTGGTCACAATCACACTGGAAACGGCGGTCTCAAATGTTATAGGTGCTTCGCTTTACGGTCTGGTGTTGGCGGCGCTGCTGCGCTGGCTGGAACAGAGGGCGGAAGCCGCCTAGCCTCATCTTGTGCACGAAGTCCGTCATAACGTGTTTAATCGACCCCGTTCTTGCCGGCGGGGTTTTTGGTTTTGCCGATTTTTGCCGAACGCTTTTGGCTCGAACGTTGGCCATGCGACAAATAATACCGATCAGTTGTGTTAAATTGATCATGCCTGCAGATGGCATATTTGTACATAGTTTCCACAAGAAAGGGCGAGGGAATTGATCAATCCGTTGACTGGGGTTTTCGGGATGCTCCTGTTGCTGAGCCTGTTCGGCCTGGGGATGGTCTTTATCTGGCGGCGGAGTGGCGCGGCTGGGCCCTGTCGGCCTCCCGGGACTTCAACCATCGGGGTGATGGTCCAGCCCGAAGCGGCGACCAGAGAATCGCCGGTCAGCCGATATGCTCCGGTTTCCGGACCGGGACGGGCCCCGGTTTTCTTGGGTGATTTCCAAGCGGAACCGGATGCGTTGCCGGAGCCTCTCCGTCGCCGCTTGCAAGGCCTTGACGGTGCTTACAACCCGCCCTTGGAACGGGACGGGGCGGACCGTTGTGATCGGTGTGGTCCACGCCGGCCGGCGGTTCCGCCGGCGGTTAACGTACGGCTCATCATCAGTCTGGGTGGGGATTGGGCCCGGACTCCGCCCCCTGATCCCCTCGTTATCCCGTTGCGGTTTGTATTCCAGGAAAGTGGGGACCCCGCAAAGTAACGACTGCCTTCCCGCCGTACCGGAACCGTTTACCTGTCCGTGATTGGCATATCGCGGCCTGGGGGCTCGTATATTGTTTCCAAATGTGAACAAGGCGGTGGAACGAATGAAATGGAAAGAACGAAAAACGGGATGGTTACGGCACCGGGGTTTGACGGCTTTCGTGTTGGTGGGGCTGTTGGGGTTGGTCCTGGTGGGCTACAATCCGGCCCGGGACTACCGGTCTGACTCCACTGGTTCGGGGATGCACATTACAGCTGAGTCAAGTGAACTCAAGGAATTGTTGAATCGAAGCGCTGGAATCGAGGGGTTGAGCTACCGGGCCGTAACCAACTACCCCATGTGGTCGCACGAGACCCGCGTGTGGATGCAGGGAGACATGGTCAAAACCGAGACGGTGGTCGACGGGGAAACGTTGATCCTGGTGATCGACAACGCGCGGGGTGAACTGCTCTCGTACGACGCCGCCCAAAACGCGGCTACCGTAATGAGTCTGGGTGAAGGTCACGTCAGCATGCCGGAATCACCCCTGGAATACGTCCGTGAACTGGATCCGGCGGAGTGGGTTCCGGGAGAAACAACCTTCTTTGACGGGTTGCGGTGTCGTCGGTTCACCCGGGAAGACCTCGGCGAGGAGACGGTTATGTTCATCTGGGAGGAATACGGGTTGCCGCTGCGGGTTGAAAGTACGGTCGACGGCCGCACCACCGTGGTCGAGTTTCGGGAAATGGAAGTCGGGCGCCTATCGCAAGACGTCTTTGACTTGCCGGCCGGGGTGCAGGTCATGGACTTCTGGGAGGATGAACTTCCGGAGTAAAAACTCGTTTGAATAACCGACGGGATTGTCCGGTTCGTTCCCGCAACGGGAGCGATTTTCTTTTGCTCTTACACCAAACATTTTACGGGTTCAGGAATCTTTTTGCAGGAAAACTCTTGCATCTGAAGAAATAGTGGTTTAAAGTGGGGGAAAGTGGTGGAAGTGCCGGTCGTGTGGGGTGACCGTTTTGTTCATCGGCGAGTACCAGCATACTCTGGATGCAAAGGGGCGTCTTTTTATCCCGGCCCGCTTCCGTGAGGGTTTAGGCACTGGTTTTGTGGTCACCAAGGGGCTGGACCACTGCCTTTTTCTCTATTCCCGCGCCGAGTGGGAACAGCTCGAACAGAAACTACGCAAGCTGCCGTTCGCCCGGGCGGATGCCCGCGCTTTCATGCGGCTGTTTTTTTCGGGTGCGGCGGAACTTGAGGCCGACAAGCAGGGACGCGTCCTGCTGCCGGCCGGTCTGCGTGAGTACGCCCGGCTGGACAAGGAAGTGATGGTGCTTGGTGTTTCCTCCCGGGTGGAGATCTGGGCCCGGGAAGAGTGGGAGCGGTACAGCTCCGAAGCTGCGGACGCATACGAGGAAATCGCCGAGAAAATCGTGGATTACGATCTGGATTTTTAGCGGCATTGAACGGGGTGGAGCGGTGGACGTCTTTCAGCACCAGCCGGTAATGCTCAAAGAGGTAATGGAGTTTTTAAACCCCCAGCCCGAAGGTACTTACGTCGACTGCACGCTGGGTGGGGGCGGGCACAGTATGGGCATCCTGGAGCGTACCGGTGGCCGGTGCCGGTTGGTAGGGCTGGACCAGGATACCGAAGCTCTGGAAGCGGCGGGAAAGCGGCTGTCCGTTTTTGGTGACCGGGTACAACTCGTCCGGGCCAATTTCCGGGAATTGACTGCGGTGCTGGAACGGTTGGGCATCGGCGCAGTTCAAGGCGTGTTCTATGACTTGGGGGTATCGTCCCACCAGTTGGACACCCGGCAACGCGGTTTCAGTTATCAACACGACGCGCCGCTGGACATGCGCATGGACCCGGACGGTGGCATCACCGCCGCCGATCTCGTGAACGAACTCACCGAAAAAGAGCTCACGAGATTGATCAGGGAATACGGAGAAGAACGTTGGGCCGGGCGCATTGCGGGTTTCATCGCCCGGGAACGGGCCAGGTCCCCGATTTTCACGACCGGTCGGTTGGCCGCGGTGATCAAGGAGGCCGTTCCCGCCCGGGCGCGCCGCACCGGGCCGCACCCGGCGCGCCGCACCTTTCAGGCCCTGCGCATCGCCGTCAACGACGAACTGGGTTCTTTGGCACACTCTTTGAAACAGGCGGTGGCTGTTTTGGCCGGCGGGGGACGGATCGTAGTCTTGAGCTACCATTCGTTGGAAGACAGAATCGTCAAGGAGACTTTCCGGGAACTGGCGGTGCACTGCAAGTGCCCGCCCGGTTTACCGGTCTGCCGTTGTGGAGTAATATCCCAGTTGGACGTCTTGACCTCCCGCCCGCGGGTACCGGGGGACAAAGAGATCGCCGGCAACCCGCGTGCCCGGAGCGCCAAGCTGCGGGCGGCCCGGAAGCGGCCCGCTGTTCTAAAGAATGTGGGGGTTGAATAAGCTTTGATAGCAGCACGGGAAAGGGCGGACCATTATTACAAGGAATTCCGGGCGACGGAACGGAGCGAAACCAGATTCGTCCCGGGGAAACAGGTACGGCTTTTCATTACCGCGATGGTGGTTGTGGTTTTCGTTCTCGGAGTCGCTTTCAGTTACGTCAACGCCCTGGCGGTGAACGTGGGCTACCAGGCGGAGCGGTTGAATGTGGAGATCGCCAGGTTGGATGCCGAGAGACAGAGCTTACGGACGGCGATCGACAAGCTGGATACACTTCCCAGGGTGGAAGTTCTGGCCATGACCGAGCTGGGCATGGTCCGCCCCACGCCGGACAATACTCTGTTCGTCGCCCTCGGTGGGGGAAACGGTGATTCTGATTTGGGCGCCGCTCCCGGAAAAGAACAGGCGATGAGCGTATGTGCAATTCCAGAAGACGGTTCGGATACTTCTGAACAAAGACGGGTCGAAGCTCGCGAACCAGGAATTCTGCAGGCTTTTCTTGATTTCGTTGCGCGCTAGGGAAACCGCCCGATTACGCCGTAACGGTTCAAGCCGCAAACGGCCCCTTCTTTAACAGGTCCCTGCTCATCCGACAGGAGGAGTAGTATGCAGACCAAGATTATCATGCGCAAGAGAATCATCACTCTACTACTTCTGGGTGCGGTGGCCCTTTTTCTTTTAATGCTCCGTCTAATGTACGTCCAGTTTTTCATGGGAGAACACCTGCGCAAGGAAGCGTTGGAAAACCGAATGCGTGATATTCCGGTGGAAGCCAAGCGCGGCTCGATCTACGACCGTAACGGGAAAGAAATGGTGACCAGCGTCAGCGTGGACTCGTTTTTTGCCATTCCTTCGCAAATAGAGAACCCCAGCGAGACCGCTCAGAAAGTAAGCGTCGTGCTGAACATGGATCCCGACCGGGTTTATGAACTGATCACCAAACGGGAATCGTTCGTCTGGCTGAAGCGCAAGGTCGATTTTCAGGTCGCACAGGAACTGAAGTCCCTGAAGCTTCCCGGAATCGAATATGTGGAGGAAAGCAAGCGCCATTACCTGAAGGACGGCCTGGCGGCCCACGTGGTGGGCTTCGCCGGGATCGACAACCAGGGTTTGACCGGGGTGGAGAACACCCACGACGGCGATCTGCGCGGTATTCCCGGCCAGATCGTAATGGAATATGACGCCGTGGGGCGCAAGATTCCCACGGCCGTTCACAAGTACTATCCGCCGGTGCAGGGCCACGACCTGTTTCTGACCGTGGACGAGACTATCCAGTATTTCGCGGAGCGGGAACTGGACAGACTGGTGGATACTTACCAGCCCAAGTATGCGGTCATCCTAGTCATGGATCCCAAGACCGGGGAAATCCTGGCGCTGGGCAACCGTCCCACCTTCGACCCCAACCGGTGGATGGACTACCCCCAGTCCTGCTGGGACCGGAACCCGGCCATCTGGTACAACTACGAGCCCGGTTCGACCTTCAAGATCATTACCTTGTGCTCGGCCATCGAGGAGGGCACCATCGACCGCAACCGCCGATACTATGATCCGGGTTACATCAAGGTCGCCGACCGGCGCATCAAGTGCTGGAAGGCGGGAGGGCACGGTAGTCAGACGTTCGAGGAAGTCATCCAGCATTCATGCAACCCCGGTTTCATTGAAATCGGTCAAGAGGTAGGGGTGGACGCCTTTTACAAGTACCTCCGGGGTTTCGGGTTCGGGTCGCCCACCAAAATCAACCTGCCCGGAGAGGCGCACGGCATCCTGATCCCGCAGAAACAGGCCACCAACCTGAACCTGGCGACCATGTCCATCGGTCAGTCCATTGCCGTCACTCCCATCCAGCTCACCACGGCGGTGGCGGCCCTGGCCAACGGCGGGGTGCTGCTGGAACCACAATTGGTCAAGAGAATCGTGGACCACGACGGCAAGGTCGTCCGTGAATTTGAACCGAAAGAAGTACGCCGGGTGATTTCCAGCGAGACGGCGCGGGAGGTACAGCAACTTCTAGAGAGCGTGGTGCTCAAGGGCACCGGGATCAACGCCTACGTGGACGGTTACCGGGTGGCCGGCAAGACCGGCACCGCCCAGGTCGTGGGGCCGTCCGGAGGGTACGTCACCGGACACTATGTTTCCTCGTTCGTCGGCTTCGGCCCGGTGGAGGATCCGCGGGCCGTTACCCTGATCATGCTGGTGGAACCCCAGGGCGGAATCTACTACGGCAGTCAGGTGGCCGCTCCCGCCTTCCGGAACGTAATGCAGGATGTGCTGCGCTACCTGGGGGTGCCGGCCAAGGATGACCTGCCGAAACCGGAACAGAGGTTTTTCTGGGTCGAACCGGAGGAGCCTGAAGACGTCGGGGTGCCTCAGGTCGTCAACCTGCCGCTGGATGAAGCGGTACGCGAACTCCGGGCCGCCAACTTGAACTTTATCACCCGGGGGGAGGGTGGCATAGTGAAAGAACAGGTGCCCGAGGTCGGTGCGGTCGTCAAAGAGGGGACCACCGTGATCCTTGACCTCCGGGCCGGCGCAACCGACAAGGGCGGGCAGGTCACCGTGCCCGACCTCACCGGGCTCACCATCAAGCAGGCCGGTACTCTTTTGGAGAGCCTTGATCTGCGGCTCGACCCTTCCGGAAGCGGGCTGGCGGTCGAACAGTCACACCAGCCCGGCGTCAAAATCGACCGGGGTGCCACCGTACGGGTGAGGTTTGAACGGCCGACGGCAGGAAGTCCAACCGAAAGCGCAGAATGAAACAACTCTGGTTCACGGCTGATGCGGTTATTGCCGATTACTCTTGATGGCCATTATGTACCGGAGTCTGATATAGTTAGGAGAGGTTATTCTTCTAAACACCGGGGGATCTGAGGGATGAATTTTGAGGAATTAGTCAGGGGACTTCCCCTGCGGGCGCGGAGCACGAACCTGGATGTACAGGTCACGGGTGTCGCCTACGATTCGCGGCAGGTGCAGCCGGGTTTTTTGTTTGTAGGGATCAAGGGCCTGGTCACCGACGGGCACCGCTTCGTGCCCGAAGCCGTGGCCCGGGGCGCGGTGGCGTTCCTGCTGGAGCGCACCTTGGCCGTTCCGGAGGGGGTGGCCTGGGCGGTCGTGCCTGATGCCCGGGAAGCGCTGGCCCTGGTTTCCCGTCGGTTTTTTCGTGACCCGGCCCGAGGGCTCAACCTGGTGGGCGTGACCGGAACCAACGGCAAAACCACCACCACACACCTGATCGCCGCCCTTTGCCGGGCACGCCGTCCCGGGGTTGGTCTTATCGGTACCATTCACAACCTGGTCGGTGACGAGGTGCTGCCGGTACGGCATACCACGCCCGAGTCCCTGGACTTGCAGTACCTGCTGCGGCGCATGGCCGATGCCGGGGTTCGGGACGTCGTCCTGGAAGTGTCCTCCCACGCCCTGACGCTGTCACGGGTCGCCGGTTTGCGGTTTGACGTCGCCGTTTTCACCAACCTGACCCAGGATCACCTGGACTTTCACGCCGACCTGGAGGACTATTTTGCGGCCAAGTCCCGGCTCTTCGGGGAACTGGACCGGGAGGCCCTGGCGGTGGTAAACCGTGACGATTCGTGCGGCCCGCGCCTGCTGGAGATGACCCCCGCCCGCGGGGTCACCTACGGAATTCGGGAACCGGCCGACGTCCGTGCCCTGGACATCAACGTCGCGCCGGATGGTGTCCGGTTTACGGTGCACAGTGCCCTTGGATCTTTCCCGGTCTCACTCCGGATCACCGGGCTGTTCAACGTCTACAACTCCCTGGCCGCGGTGGCGGTTGGTCTGGCCAGGGGTTTTGATCCGGAGGAGATAAACGGCGTGTTGTCCCGTGTGCGGGGCATCCCGGGGCGGTTTGAACGGGTGGACCGGGGGCAAGAATATACAGTAGTTGTAGACTACGCCCACACCCCGGACGGGTTGGAGAACGTACTGCGTGCAGCCCGGCAGGTAGCTCCCGGGCGGGTGATCTCGGTATTCGGATGCGGTGGTGACCGGGACCGGAAGAAGCGCCCGCTGATGGGGGCGGTCAGCGCCCGGAGCGCCGATTACACGGTGCTCACTTCCGACAACCCGCGTACAGAGGAACCACCGACGATCATCGGCCAGATTGAGCAGGGCTACCGCGAGGTGCGGCCGGACGGTTACGTCGTCGTACCGGACCGACGGGAAGCCATGTACCAAGCTTTCCAGCAAGCTCTAGCGGGAGACATCGTGGTCATTGCGGGCAAGGGACACGAGGATTATCAAATAATCGGCGAAAATCGTTTCCAATTTGACGACCGCCGGGAGGCGGCGGCGATTCTGGAGAGTATGGGCTACGGGGGCGCAGATGAAGGCGACAACCCTCACCGAAGTTAAAAGGGCCGTGGGGGCCGAACTGCTGCAGGGCGACCCTTGGGTCAGGGTGGATCGGGTAGCAACCGACACCAGGATACTCAAGGGTGGGGAGTTGTTTTTCGCGCTCCGGGGAGAGCGTTTTGACGGGCATGACTTTGTCGACGAGGCGGTTGGGGCCGGCGTCGCCGGCCTGGTGGTCAGCCGGGCAATCTCCGTCCCGGCAGGCGTGCCGGTCATGATGGTCGACGATATCCTGCGTGCGCTCCAAGGCTTGGCACGGGATAACCGTCGTCGTTGCGGTCTGCC
>JACUUW010000293.1 GCA_014859075.1 Desulforudis sp. | reverse complement strand
TTCCAGGTTAAGCACCTTCACGCGCCCCATGCCCCGGGTGTTCATTCCCCCGATGCCCAGGGTGGCGAACCGCGCCAGACCTTTCTCCACCCGGGCCTTCACCCAGGAGGCTCCCACCTCGCCCCCGTCTTCGGTTCGCAAGGGCCGGTTATTGATCCGGTAGGGCCAGCCCGGGTTGTACCGGACGTCGAAACGGAGC
Organism: Desulforudis sp.; assembly: GCA_014859075.1. Classification (GTDB taxonomy): domain Bacteria; phylum Bacillota; class Desulfotomaculia; order Desulfotomaculales; family Desulforudaceae; genus Desulfopertinax. Next base: position 1,305 of record JACUUW010000293.1, on the reverse strand, counting down.
ACCGTGCCCCTGGGCAGCGCTTCGTAGGTAAAAAGGGCTTTATCTTCCGCGGCCCCCGTAGCCGGGTCAATGCTCACCGAGGTCCGCACTTCCAGGTTGTTGTTCACGATCAGGGAAAACAGCCGGTCGGAGACCAAAACACTGCTGTGTTTGATCGCATCGGGCAAGCCGCTGGTGTTCCTAACCGTCTCCACTGCCTCGTTAGCAGCCGCGCTGTTTTGCGGCAGCATGAGCCACCCAAAGTTCAAGCGCTCCCCGGTTCTCTTCTTTAGCTCTTCGCTTAGCGGCAAATAACCATTCCCCGGGTCGCCAATGCCTTTCGCCAGACCCGGCCCCGCGAGCGCGGAAGGTGCCGTAACCCACACCGGACCGGCTATCGAGGCCACGGGGAAAAAGAGAATATGGGCGTCAAAAAACTGGGCCAACCCCTGCATGCTGCTCCCCGATCCCTTGGAGAAACCGAAGGGGATGCACACGGGGCACGCCGGGTCGGGGCACCCGCAGTGTTTTTCCCCGCCGCGCCCGCCGCTGCCAGCGCACCAGTACTCCGTTCGTCCTGCGTCCTTCTGTAGCGGTCCGTCGCCAGCGCCGTGTAGGCGCGGGCCGCACCGCCTAAGCCCGTGGCGGGCACTTTGGGCAGGTTGGTTCCCGGCTCCCGGGCGATGGGCAGGTCGACCCGCCCCAACCGGGCCCCCCCGGCCCCGACGTGCAGGGGATCCAGGGCAATGGCCAGGTAATGTTCGGTGAGCGCACCGTTTTTACACATGTCAATTCCTCCCCGGCTTGATCTTTCCGACCTGCAGGTGCCAGCGCAGGCAGAGGTCCAAAAGGCCCTCTCCGGCGGCGCCCAGCAGTTTCTCCAAAAGCTCGTCCGCCGCACCGAGGTCCAGGATGTTGACCAGCGACGCCCTGGCGTGTTGCTCCCAGAGGCTTGGCGCGTCGTCTTGGTCGAACCGGCGCAGTTCCTGCTGCAGGGCATACACCTGGGAAAGGCTCCAGTGTCCCGCCGCCAGCCGCTTCTCCAGCTCCTCCCAGAGCTCTTTCAGACGCTTAAGGTCGTCCAAAAACCGGAACCCCTCGTCAACCCGGAATCGGTCGGCGGCATTTTCCAGGTAAGCCAGCTTGAAACAGGGTTTCGCGATTTCGATCGTGTCGCCCCGGCGCAATGCTTTAACGTGAACGACATAATTGTGCTTGCCGGTATAGTCGAAAGAATAATCCCCCCGGGAAACGGACCATTCCAACGGCACGGCCGTCACGCCGACCAGCCCGAGCGGATTTAACTTCAGTATTCGCATCTTTTCG
>JACUUW010000072.1 GCA_014859075.1 Desulforudis sp. | reverse complement strand
ATTGTCGGTGCCAGGTATCGGAGTACATCAATAAGTTAATAAGTTAGTAAGTTAGTAGTAAGTTAGTGCCTGGCACCATGCTACAGTTTATCATTAAAACGTGTTTCGCCCCATATAGATTGGACAATCTAGGAAGGGGGCGAACCGAATTGTTGGTCCTGCGTTTCAGCGGCAAGGTGTGGGAGTTCCGGGTGTGGCTCGCCGCCTGGCGGCGCGCCGCCCAGGGTTACGCCGAAGGCAAATTACACTAACACCGTAGGCGCTTTAAGGCTGTTGCACCAACTGTGTCTATTCCTTCCGTGTACGGTGGCGCAGTAAGCATCAGGTAACCGTCTTTTTGGTCTTTTTTTTTTGAATGCGGCGGGTTCCGGCGAGCCGGTGCTTGAATTCTTCCATCTCCAGCCGGCCCATGGGGCTGTTGTTCAGTTTCACCCATTCGGTTTGCTTTTTTTTGTCAGCCAAATTCGGTTTCTCCCTTCGTGTTGCGGTCAATGTCCGGCCACTTTTCAGCCTCCCGTGTTAATGTGCGCAGGATGGTCCAACGGTATGCCCCGCGTAGGGTGCCCGCCCCGGTTAACCTACTTCCAGAGGTACGCCGTGCAGGAAATCCGACCACTCAGGGTGAATCTAATGTTGTTCAGATTTCGGAGGCGATCAAGACGTGGACATCATACTCTCTTGCATCGGCAATACGCCGCTGATTGAGTTGAGAAACCTGGTCTCAAATCCGCGGGTACGGATTCTGGGAAAGCTTGAGGCCGGTAACCCCGGGGGGTCGATCAAAGACCGGCCCGCCTATTACATGCTCAAGAAGGCGGAAGAAGCCGGCTTGCTTACTCCCGGAAGGATCATTCTCGAACCTACTTCCGGGAACACCGGCATTGCTCTGGCTATGATCGGCGCCGCCAAGGGACACCACGTCAAACTGGTGATGCCGGAGTGTGTAAGCGTGGAGAGGTGCCGGATTCTTGAAGCGTTCGGGGCCGAAGTGATACTGACGCCGGCCAGGGAAGGCACCGACGGCGCGATCCGGAGGGCGTACCAAATTGTGGAGGAAGATCCGGGAAGCCATTTCATGCTCAACCAGTTTGATAACGAAAACAACAGCCTGGCCCACTATGAAACGACCGGCCCGGAGATCTATGCGCAAATCGGCGGGGAAGTGGATGTGTTTGTGGCCGGCATGGGCACCACCGGAACCCTGATGGGGACCGCCCGGTACTTGAAGGAACGGAAGCCGGAGATAAAGATTGTAGGCGTGGAGCCGGTAAAAGGTCACGCCATCCAGGGATTGAAGAACATGGATGAGGCGATCACGCCTAGGATATATCACCCGGAACTGCTCGATGAAAAGATCGTGGTCAACGATGGTGAGGCTTTTCAAATGGCGAGGCTCTTGGTTACCAGGCGGGGCATTTTCGTGGGCATGTCGAGCGGCGCGGCGGTGGCCGGCGCCATCAAGGTCGCGGAAACGATGGACGCCGGCACGATAGTGGTGATCCTGCCCGACCGCGGCGAGCGTTACCTGAGCACGACGCTGTTCCGGTCCATCTGCGCCAAGTGCTCCCCGTAGGCGGCCGGTCCTCAGCGGACGGGCGATCCGGTTAGGTCAACGCTATCCGCGTACAGCCTGGCGGTTGCGTTGCGCGTGGGTTGCTTGACACGGATCGTACGGTGCTCGATATGGATGATCACCCCCGGGTAGACCAGATCGAGTTTGACTCTTTTGCCGTCGACGGTCTGAATTTTGGTTTCCGCGGCCGCGCGTTGACTTCCGGCCGTAGCCACGTACACATCCCCCTTGGCCTGGACCAGGCCTCCCTTGAGGTTGCCGTCGATGCGCACGTCGCCCCCGGCATGAATCCTGGAATTATAGCTACCCCGGGTACCGATCTTGACGTTTCCGGTAGTCTCCACAAGACTGTTGGCCACTGACGCCAGTTCGACACCATACTGCTGTTGACTGAGTTGTTCCAGTTCGGCGCGTGCATCCTGCAATTGGTGTAGAACTGTTTCCAGGGGCTTGACTGTCTGGAGCGAAACCACTTCGATGCCGAGAAACTGCTGCGCGAGAACATCTATCGGTTTCTCCAGGTTCGGTGGCAACCAGAGATTGGCCTTCCTGGTATTGGCGATCATTTCCCGCAGTTGGTTCACCTGGCCGGGTAGGGTCCGGAACCGGTGGTCCAACAGCAACAGAAACATCTGCCCGGCGGTGGCCGATTGTCCGGCTTCAGCGGCCCTCTGCAGCAGTTGCCGGCAGGCCGCCAGGGCCTGCGTATATTCGGACGCCAACTGAGTGACCGGAGCGAGGTACTTGGCCAGGTGGGTGCCGGCTCTGATTTCGCTGGAGAAGACGTGGCCGTCGATTACCACCCCCCGTTCACTCTGGATGACGGCGCCGGACACCGTGCCGGTGATCCGGATCTGACCGTCGGCCTTGACGGCCATTCCCTCGGCCACCAGGCCGGTTACCTTCACATCTCCTTTGAAACTGATGTTACCGGTTCTAAGGTCGACATTCGAATAATGCTCGAGGACGGGAACAATCTCAAAGCGGTAGGTATCGTCGGCCTGGTGCACCTCGGGACGCCCGCCGGCGATGGCCTTGATCGCAAGCCCGTCAGGGGCGACTTCGGTGTTCCGGCCGGGCTGGAGAACATAGCGTTTGGGTTCGGGAGCAGGAACGGTTTCCCCGGTGACCGTGGTTCCCGGTGTGCCGGGAACGGCTTGGCTCTTGACACCCAGAAGGGCACCCTCGCTGACGGAGGAAAACAGTTGCAGGTCCTTGTAGTCCACCGTCCCGTCTTCACGGACTGTTGGTTTGCCCGTTCCTTTGGTTTCAAAAAGAACTACCACCTTCTCGTCGGTGGGCAGGGAGGGGGGCCGGCCTTTGGCGGCCAGCACCTGACCCTCGCTACCCTGCTCGAGAAAGGCGGTGATGTCGTCGTCCAAAATGCCGAAAGTGATCCCTTTCTCTCGGAGAAAGGCCACGACCGCGGGTGTCGTCCACGGAAAGGAGGTGCTGGTGACCGGCTGGGTCTGCAGTACGAGGTCGCTGACCGGGGGGTGATCCAAAACGGTCCTGGAAACCGTTAAATCCGGCCGCGCTTTTACCCAGGCCATCATCCGCTCGGCATCGACGGTCACCTCAAGGGTGCCGGGCGTTGAATCAGTCTGCGGCTCAAGCAGGATCTCATCGGATGAGCATACCGGTGTGGTTTTCAGGATTTCCTCCCCGTTGACGAACAACCGGATTCCAGGCGAAGGTGTAATGGTAGCCGGCTTGCCACCTTCAGGGGGATCTTCGACCAGTGCACGGCCGTTTCGCACCGAAACCTGTCCCCGCATATAGAGCCCTCCAAACTGTCAGTCCCGTATAACAGCAACCGCCCCAATGCCCTGACGGTGGCAGTGAGGCGGACAGAGAGAAATACAATTAGGTCTAATGGGCCTCGGTCTCGGCCAAGATCTCAAAGAAAACTTCCGGAACAGTCTCCATCACACCCGTTGACTGAACATATAGACCCGTAGCGACTCCAGCCCCCAACACGACAAACAACGCGATGAGCAGTCCGAACTCAATGACCTTTCCTTGTTCTTCAGTCAGAAAACCTCTGAGCATCCGCAACATGTTTGACGTCACCTCCTTCCGCCCGGGTGGTTAGCCGTGTCAACTTACCCCCCAAGGAAAAAATTTTAGGCATAGTCGACACAAAGGAAACCGGACTGCGGTGGACATACCGGAAAGAAACTATCAATGAGCAATACCTGAGAGCAATACCTGACCCACTACGATTGAAAGTTCGCCAACATGTTGTCAGTATCCTTTTTTTATGCGGGAAATTTTTCGGCCCTAGTGTCTGGGGGAGCGGTTAATCCCTGATTTAACCGCTGCTGCGGCGGTCGCCCCGGCGACTATCTCGACCACACGGCGGTCAAGAGCACGCGGGATTATGTATTCCGGACTCAGGTCGTCTCCCACCAGCTCGGAGATGGCTGCGGTCGCGGCCACTTTCATCTCGCCGTTGATATCCGTTGCCCGGACGTCAAGCGCCCCACGGAAAATTCCGGGAAAGGCGAGGACGTTGTTGATCTGGTTGGGACATTCCGACCCGCCGGTGGCCACCACTGCGGCGCCTGCGGCAAGGGCGTCCGTTCGTGAGATTTCCGGTTCCGGGTTGGCGAGGGCGAACACTATCGGGTCGGGGGCCATGGTCCGCACCATCTCCCGGGTGACCAGGCCGACCCTGGACAGCCCCACGAATACGTCGGCCCCGCGTAGGGCGTCGGCCAGTGATCCGCTGGAACCGGCGGGGTTGGTTTGTTCGGCAATCTCTTGTTTGTAGGGGTTCATCCCGGCGGTCCGGCCGGGGAAGACCACGCCCCGGCGGTCACAAACGAGCAGGTGCCGGACACCCAGTCTTAGGAACAGGCGCGCGGTGGCTACCCCGGCCGCCCCCGCCCCGCTGATCACCACCTTGGTTTTCCCGATTCGCCGTCCGGTCAGCTTGAGCGCGTTTACCAGGCCGGCGGCCACCACCACCGCCGTGCCGTGCTGGTCGTCGTGAAACACCGGGATATCCAGGCTCTCCTTCAACCGCCGTTCGATTTCGAAACAGGCGGGGGCGGCGATGTCCTCCAGGTTGATGCCCCCGAAGGACGGGGCGATGGACTGCACTGTGCTTACCACCTCGTCCGGGTCGGAAGTCGCGAGGCAGAGCGGAAAGGCGTTGATTTCGGCAAAGACGTTAAAGAGCAGGGCCTTGCCTTCCATCACGGGCAGGGCGGCCAGGGGACCGAGATCGCCCAATCCGAGAACGGCGGTGCCGTCGGTGACGATGGCGACCGTGTTGCCTTTGGCCGTGTATTCGTAGACCAGGTCGGGGTCACGATTGATTTCCAGGCTGGGTGCGGCTACTCCGGGAGTGTACAGCAGCGACAGGTCGTGTTGGTCGCGCAGGGGTCTTTTGGGCACGATTTCAATCTTGCCCTTTAATTCTTTATGCAACTGCAGTGCTTCTTCCCGGCAATCCACATAGCTCACCCCCAATTATTTTGTATACAGTATTATATATCCTGAATCCATGACATGCCAAGGTGCTAGCCTATTTTTCTTGCGCAAAACCGGATATAGTAATCCTTCCTGTTCTCATCCAAGTGACCGGGAACGGGCGATTGCTGAAGCGGCAAAAACAGTTAAAAGAATCCTGCTAAATACCTGCTTATTTGGCAGCAACACCAATTTCCAGGAGGACATGTCCCAACGCGCGGGGAACTCTTGAGCAATGCGGCTGTTTAACTGAAATCGGCCGTCCGAAAGGAAGTCCCGCCTTGATTCAAACAGACTGCCCCACCTGCGGAGAATCAGCCGACTTCCGAACGATGGACCGGCTGGAGCAATGTCCACATTGCGGCGAATTCCCTTTTGACCTCCGCAGGTGTGCCAAATGTTCCCGCGAAGAACACGTTCAGGCCGGGCAATTCGTGGCCTATGACCGGGATTACGGCGTCCCCGCGTGGGTCTGCTCCGCCTGCTGTGCAGAAGAAGAAAAACTCAGGCCCTATTTGCGCGGCTGGGTGCCCATGGCCGCCATCCTGTTGATCCTCGTCGTTGGCGTGCTGGTGGTGGAAGCCATCGCTGTAGGCCTGGTGACTCTGTGGAATGTCCTCTTCTAGTCTCAACCCGGTTCTCTGTCTACGGAGTCCCCCGCATTGCTGTTTTCCTGACAACCAGGATCCTCAATTCAAACTGGTTTCTCCGCTGTATCCCGATAACAAAATGTCGGGCCTGAGAGCGCCCTATTATGGACAAAAGACCTGACCGTGTCATAGGACTAGGCAAATTCCTGGTTGGCTGAATAACAAAGGGGGGTGTGTCATGCCCGGAGGCCGGGTGAGTCAGTCTACCGGGCGGCGTCCAGAGAGAGTTCCTTGACGAGCTTGTTCAAGGCCCGTTTCTCGATCCGCGACACGTAACTCCGGGAGATGCCCAGGCTCTTGGCGATTTCCTGCTGGGTCTGGCGGGTGCCGTCCACCAGTCCGAAGCGGAGGGCCAGCACCCGTTTTTCACGCCGGGACAGTCGGTGCAATTTGTCCCAGAGCCCGCGCTGTTCGAAGTAACTTTCCACTTTGTCTTCCACGGCCTCGGCGTTGGTGCCCAAAATCTCGATCAGCGTGATTTCGTTACCTTCCTTGTCAACCCCGATCGGGTCCTGGAGTGAAACCTCTGATCGGGTTTTTTTCATGGCCCGCAGGTGCATGAGAATTTCATTCTCAATGCAGCGCGCGGCGTAGGTGGCCAAGCGGGCCCCCTTATCCGGGTTGTAGGTGTTGATCGCCTTGATCAGGCCGATCGTGCCGATGGAAATCAGGTCATCCAGTTCTTCCCCGGAACTGTCGTATTTTTTAATAATGTGGGCCACCAACCGCAGGTTGCGCTCGGTGAGGGTGTTCCGGGCGGTTTCGTCACCGGCGAGCATGCACCGGACGTATTTTTTTTCTTCCTCACGGGAAAGAGGCTGTGGGAAGGAGTTGTTGGTGATGTAGGATAGCAGGAGTAATATTCCATTGATTAATGAAACCAGACCAACGCTTAGTACCGCGGGGAGCATTTGGACACCTCCCAGGTAAAAAGGCTGCATTTCAATGTTATGCGGTTGGGTGTCGAAGTGTGCCTGATTTCAAAATCGTTTTCATTTCTTGTCGCGTGGCGGGAATGTTATTGCAGGAGGAGCAGTCGGCAGCGGCGAAGAAGGATGTCAAAACTGCCGAGCAGGCACTTCTAGGGGAGGGTCCTTATTGGACCGGCGTCCGTTTTCGGCGGCCGTACTGGCTGGGGGCAAAAACACCCGGATGATGAAAACCCACAAGGCTTTTTTGGAAGTGGGCGGACTACCGATGATCGGTCGCATCCTTGAGGAGCTTCGGCCCCACTTTGAGGAGATCTTCATTGTGGCCAACGAACCGGAAAAGTACTCCGGACTCGGGGTGCCGGTGCACCGGGACGTGCTTCCGGGCTTTGGCCCCTTAAGCGGTATCCACGCCGCGCTGACCTACGCCGCACACCCGTACACATTCGTGGTGGCCTGTGATATGCCGTTTGTCAACGGCCGGTTGGCCCGGCGGGTGGCCGAAAAGATCGTGGGGTATGACTGTGCGGTACCGAAGGCCGGCAAACATCCGGAACCCCTGTTTGCGGCCTATGCCAGGGAATGCCTGCCCGTCATCGAGAGCTGTCTCCAGGCGCAGCGTCTTAAGGTTATGGATCTATTCGCGCGGGTGCGGGTAAATTATGTTGAAGATGATTTTGCGGCCCTCTGTAAACCGGGGGATATTTTCTTCAACGTCAACGATCCGGAGGATCTGCAACAAGCCCGGGTGTTGGCCCGGCCCAACGGTGCGCGTGAACCGGAACCGGTCGTCGGCCGGCCGCCGCTTCTGTTCGTGGTCGGCACCTCCGATTCCGGCAAAACCCTGCTGGTGGGCCGGCTCGTCCGGATGTTGCGGGAACGGGGCTACCGGATTGGTACGGTGAAACATTGCCCGCACGGGGCCGACTTGGACGTGACCGGCAAGGACTCCTGGCAGCACTCGCGCGCCGGCGCCGAAGTGGCGGTGGTGGCCGCCCCCGGCAGACTGGCGTTATTCCGGGAACTGCCGGCCGAGCCTTCCCTGGAGGAAATCACCGTGCTTTTGCGGGGTCTGGATTTGGTGATCGTGGAGGGTTACAAGCACCTGGCCTACCCCAAAGTACTGGTCCGCTCGGACAAGAACTGGCCGGGCAACACCCAGGGGCTGTTCGCCCTGGTGGGTTCGGGTCTGCCCGACCTGGATCTGCCGGTTTACGACCCGGAGAACCTGGGGGGGTTGGCGGATACGATCGTCGAACGGTTCGGCCTCAGCCGGGACGCTCGGGAGGTTTGAAGGATTGTTCCGTTTTCTGTTTCCCAACCTTTATGTGCCCGGTATCTACGATATCGATCTGGAATACCTGCGCCGGCGTGGGATCCGGGGCCTCATCTTCGACCTGGACAACACCATCGTCGAGCGCGGGGAATTGTCCTGGCCGCCTGAGCTGCGACTGTGGATGGACGAATTGAAAGAAAAGGGGTTTGCAGTGTCTATAGTTTCGAACAACCGCCGGCGTTCGGCCGAGGCCGTGGCCGAGGCACACGGCATCCCGGCCGTGTTCCGGGCGGTGAAACCGCGGAAGAAGCCTTTTCTCAAGGCGATCGAAATGATGGGAGTGAGCCGGCGGGAAACGGCGGTGGTGGGCGACCAGATCTTCACCGACGTCGTCGGCGGCAATCGTCTCGGACTTTTCACCATCCTGATCAACCCGCTGCCGGGCAAGGAGTTCATCGGCACCACCCTGTTCAGCCGCCAGCTTGAGCGACTCCTCTTGCCGCGTATCTGGCGGCGGCACGGTTTCAGCAGGAGGCCGGGCCATGATCGACGCTGAGACCCGGGCGGCCGTGTTGTTCGGCTACCCGGTACACCACAGTTTTTCCCCCGCCATGCACAACGCCGCTTTTCAGGCGACAGGCTTGAATTGCGTGTACCTGGCCGTGCCGGTCCCGCCGGCCCGGTTGGAGGGCGCCGTAGCCGCGGTTGCGGCCCTGGATCTGCTCGGGGCGAACGTTACGGTGCCGCACAAGGAACAGGTGCTCGGCTTTCTGGATGAGGTTACCCCGGAGAGTCGGCTGATCGGGGCCGTGAACACCATCGTCAACCGCGGCGGCCGCCTGGTTGGCCACAACACCGATGGTCCCGGCTTTGTGCGCG
>JACUUW010000071.1 GCA_014859075.1 Desulforudis sp. | reverse complement strand
TGCTCAACCGATTGGTGCATGCGGGTCAGCCCCAGGGCCCGGACCGTCCTGCGCTGGGCCCCGGGCCGGCCGATAAGGCTTCTGATAAGCGTAATCCGCAACATCGAACGCTCGTCGCCTTTAGTCTTCCGGTCCTTGGCTGCCGACGACCGACGACCGACGACCGACGCCTGTTCCGCCACCATCTAACCCCCTATCCCCAGTTCCTTGACGTTCTTGCCCCGCAGGCGGGCAACTTCGTCTTTGGTCTTCAATCTCTTGAGGGCGTCAAGGGTCGCGTGGACCATATTGTTCGCGTTGTTGGAACCAAGTGACTTCGTCAAGATGTCCTTGACCCCGGCCAGTTCGAGCACGGCACGTACCGGGCCGCCCGCGATCACCCCGGTTCCGGGGGCGGCCGGCTTCAGTAGGACCTTGCCCGCACCATACTGTCCCAACACCTCGTGGGTGATGGTGGTACCCACCAGCGGTACTTTTATAAGGTTCTTCTTCCCGTCCTCGATTCCTTTTCGAATCGCTTCGGGAACTTCGGTCGCCTTGCCCAGCCCGGCACCCACGTGGCCGGCGCCGTCGCCGACGACGACCAGGGCTGAAAAGCTGAACCGGCGGCCGCCCTTGACCACCTTGGCGCAGCGGTTAATGAAAACCACTTTCTCGGAGACTTCCGTTTTCGAGGCGTCTAACTTGGACACAACACTTCCCCCCCGTCGCTTAAAATTGTAAGCCTTTGGCCCGGGCTCCTTCGGCCAGGGCTTTCACTCTGCCGTGGTACAGATAACCGGCCCGGTCGAAGACCACTTGTTCGATACCCAGCGATTTTGCCTTTTCGGCAAGCAGTTCGCCGACGGCCCGGGCGTCGTCAACCTTGCCCGCAACACCATCCAACTTCTCTCTAAGTTCCGGAGAAACGGTGGAGGCGGCACAGATGGTCACCCCGCGGTCGTCGTCCACCAGCTGCGCATAGATGTGTTTCGCGCTACGGAAGACATTCAGCCTGGGGCGCTCGGCACTGCCCGTGATTTTGTTCCGAACCCGGATTCTTCTTTTGTCGCGCTGTTCTCTGCGGCTGCTTTTCTTCAGCAAGACCTGCCGGCCTCCTTTCCCTTACTTTTTCAGACCGGCCTTGCCGGCCTTCAGACGAATCTTTTCGCCTTCGTATCTTACACCCTTGCCTTTGTACGGCTCGGGTTTTCGGAAGGACCGGATCTTGGCCGCCACCCGGCCGACCGCTTCCTTGTCGGCCCCCCGGATGATGATCCTGGTGACCGCCGGTACCTCGATTTCGATGTTTGCAGGTGGTTCGTATTCCACAGGGTGCGAGTAGCCCAAGGTCAAGACCAGCTTTCGCCCCTGCAGCGCGGCGCGGTACCCCACCCCGGTCAGTTCCAGCGTTTTATGAAAGCCCCGGGCGACGCCGTCGACCATGTTGGCCACGAGCGTGCGTGCCAGGCCCTGCATCGCCGTGCCCCGGTCCTCGGTGGTGCCCTCGACCGTCAGCTTTCCGTCATCGAGCACCAGCTTGATGCCGGGCGGTATTTCCCGCTGAAGTCGGCCCTTGGGTCCCTGAACCAGGACGGTGTTGCCGTCCACGGAAACCTTTACGCCCTGCGGTATGTTAATGGGTATTCTCCCTGTACGCGACATCTGCTCTTGGTTCACCTCCCGGCTACGCTACCAAACGTAACATATTACCTCGCCGCCGACACCCTGCTTGCGGGCCTCTTTGTCGGTCATGATCCCCTGGGACGTGGACAGGATCGCGATGCCCAGTCCACCCAGGACACGGGGAATTTCATCCTTGCGCACGTACACCCGGAGTCCGGGCTTGGAAATGCGCTTCAGGCCGGTAATCACCCGCTCCTTGCCTTTTCCGTATTTCAGGTAAATCCGAATACTGCCTTGCTTGCCGTTGTCAATAATCTCGAAACCCCTGATGAATCCCTCTTCCTTCAGAATCCCGGTCAGGGCTTTCTTGGTCCCCGAAGCCGGAATCTCGGTGGTTTCGTGAAAGGCGATATTGGCGTTCCTTATTCGGGTTAGATAATCCGCGATCGGATCGGTCATCATTTAACCCACCACCTCCTTACCAGCTGGCCTTACGGACTCCGGGTATCTGTCCCCGGTAGCACAATGACCGGAAACAGATCCGGCAGATCCCAAACTTGCGCATGTAAGCCCGGGGTCGGCCACACAACTTGCACCGGTTGTACTGTCGCACCCTGAATTTCGGTTCCCGGTTCGCTTTGTTGATCAAGGCTTTTTTTGCCATTATCCGCCCTCCTTTTAATGGGCTTTAAAGGGCATACCCATTAATCTTAACAGCTCACGCGCCTCTTCGTCATTCTTTGCGGTGGTGACGATGGTGACATCCATCCCCCGCACCTTGTCGATTTTGTCGTAGTTGATTTCCGGAAAAATCAACTGCTCTTTCAAGCCCAGGGTGTAATTCCCCCGGCCGTCAAAGGCCCGGGGCGAAATGCCGCGAAAGTCGCGTACCCGGGGCAGCGCAATGCTGACCAACCGGTCCACGAAATCGTACATCCGGTTGCCCCGCAAGGTGACTTTGATCCCGATGCGCATTCCTTCCCGCACCTTGAAGGCGGCCACGGACTTTTTAGCCTTGGTGACCACCGGTTGCTGTCCGGTGATGGTCTTGAGGTCCTCAATGGCGGCATCTATGGCTTTCGGGTTCTGAATGGCCTCCCCGAGGCCCACGTTGACCACCACTTTTTCCAGCTTGGGGACCTCCATCACATTCCGGTAACCGAATTTATCCATCATCGCCGGAATGACTTCCTCTTGATACCGTTGCTTGAGTCCTGACACCTTTCAACAAGCCCCCTTATCCATTCCACCCGTCCACTCTTCACCGGCCCGCCTCCCCAGACGCCCGGCCACCGGCGACCTCACAATCCTGGAATGCAGCCTGCCGCATTTCCTCCGCTGGCGCGACGACCAACGACTGACGACCACTTAGCCTAGAGCCTCTCCACACTTCTTGCAAAGTCTGACCTTGTCGCCGTCTTCCAGAACGCTCTGGGCCACCTTGGTCGGCTTGTGACACCGCGTGCAGATCAGCATCACGTTGGAACGGCTGATCGGGGCCTCTTTTTCCTGGATTCCGCCCTGGGGTAGCTTTCGGGTCGGACGGGAATGCCTCTTGACCACGTTGACGCCTTCGACGATTACCTTATCGCGTCCGGGAATGACTTCGATGATCTTGCCGCGCTTACCGGCGTCTTTGCCGGTGATGACGACCACCTGGTCCCCCTTCCGCACGCTAAGTTTACCCACTACTACCACCTCACCGTTACCTTCTGATTCTGAATTCTGTATTCTGAATTCTTGTCCCTTACAATACTTCCGGAGCCAGGGAAACTATCTTCATAAAGTCTCTTTCCCGCAGTTCCCTTGCCACCGGACCGAAAATCCGGGTCCCGCGCGGGCTTTTGTCGTCCTTGATCACCACGGCGGCGTTCTCGTCAAACTTGATGTAGGAACCGTCGGGACGTCCGATTTCCTTTTTGGTCCTTACCACCACGGCCTTGACTACATCGCCCTTTTTGACCACGCCGCCCGGTGCCGCCTCCTTGCAGGAGCAGATGATAATGTCGCCGATGGAGGCGTAACGCCGGAAAGAACTGCCCAGAATGCGAATGCACATCAGTTTCTTGGCCCCGGTATTGTCTGCGACGTTGAGCATCGTCTGTACCTGGATCAAGGCCTACACCTCCTCTAGATCCGCGACCGCTCCAGCACCTCGGCTACCCGCCACCGCTTGTGGCGGGACAGAGGGCGCGTTTCCATTATTTTAACCTTGTCGCCGATGCGACATTGGTTGTCTCCATCATCGGCCAAGAACTTCCGGGTGCGGCGGATGGTGCGCCCGTAGAGCGGGTGTTTGACCAAGGTATCCACGGCCACGACCACCGTCTTATCCATCTTGTCACTTACGACTACACCGATACGTGCCTTGCGGCTACCGCGTTCCACTCGTCAAACCCCCTTTATGCGTGTTTGATTCCCAGCTCTCTCTCCCGCATCACCGTTTTCAGGCGCGCGATGCGCCGGCGGACTTCCTGGATTTTCATCGGGTTGTCGAGCTGTCCGGTAGCACTCTGGAACCTCAGTCTGAACAGTTCATCCTTGGTATCGGCCAGCTTTTTCCGCAAATCCGCGTCGGTCATGTCCCGCAACTCCTTAACTTTCACCGGCCTCACCCACTTCCTGGCGTTTCACGATTTTCGTCTTGCAAGGCAGTTTGTGGGATGCCAGCCGCAAGGCCTCGCGCGCAACGTCTTCCGGTACACCGGCGATTTCAAAGATTATCCGCCCCGGCTTGACTACGGCAACCCAGTACTCGGGCGTGCCCTTGCCCTTGCCCATCCGCGTCTCGGCCGGCTTGGCGGTGATCGGCCGGTCCGGAAAAATACGGATCCAAACCTTGCCGCCGCGCTTGACGTGACGGGTCATCGCAATTCGGGCCGCCTCGATCTGCCGGCTGGTCACCCAGGCGGCGTCGAGCGCCTGCAGAGCCAGATCACCCGACTGTATTTTTGTTCCGCCCTTGGCCTTGCCCGCCAGGCCGGGCCGATGCTGTCTTCTGAACTTAACCCTCTTGGGCATTAGCATAGTTACCTGCCTCCTTCACGAGAAGCCCGCTCCGGAAGAACCTCTCCCTTGTAAATCCAGACCTTAACTCCGATTCTGCCGTACGTGGTCGCAGCTTCGGCAAAACCGTAGTCAATGTCCGCCCGCAGGGTATGGAGAGGCACCTTGCCTTCGCTGTACCACTCGGTACGGGCGATTTCCGCTCCGGCCAAACGGCCGGCGACGGCAATCCGGATTCCCTTCGCACCCATCTTCATGGCGCGCCCGACGGCCTGCTTCATGGCCCGGCGGAAAGCGATGCGCCGCTGGAGCTGGGCGGCCACGTTTTCCGCCAACAACTGGGCATCCAACTCCGGGGTCTTGACTTCCACGATGTTGATGCTGATCTGCTTTCCGCTCAGCTTCTCGAGTTCTTTGCGTAGCACTTCGACCTCGGATCCGCCGCGTCCGATCACCACGCCGGGTTTCGCCGTGTGAATGCCGAGCCGTACCCGGTTGGCCGTCCGCTCGATGTGGATCC
Organism: Desulforudis sp.; assembly: GCA_014859075.1. Taxonomy (GTDB): domain Bacteria; phylum Bacillota; class Desulfotomaculia; order Desulfotomaculales; family Desulforudaceae; genus Desulfopertinax. Next base: position 3,706 of record JACUUW010000071.1, on the reverse strand, counting down.
GGGAGATTCCCGCGCCGTAGAGTTTCTTCTTTATGAAGTCTCTGATCTTCACGTCCTCCAAGAGGAGGGTCGAAAAGTTCTTCTTATCGGCGTACCATTTAGCGTCCCAGTCACGCACGATTCCAAGCCTTAACCCTCTCGGGTCAACCTTTTGACCCACTAATTAACCCTCCTTTCCATCACTTACTACCACGGTGATGTGGCTGGTCCGGTGCTTGATCACGTTAGCCCGGCCGTATGCCCGCGGCCGCCAGCGTTTCAGGGACGGACCCTGATCCACGTAGGCCCTGGCGATGAAAAGCTCCGCCCGGTCCGAATCGTTATTGTGCTCGGCGTTGGCCGCCGCCGACCTGATCACCTTGGCGACACTCCTGGCCGCCCGCTTCGGCGTAAATTGCAGAATGGCCAGCGCCTCGTCAACTTTCTTGCCCCGCACCAGGTCCACCACCTGCCGTACTTTGACGGGTGAAAGGCGGATGTACTTGGCGACTGCTTTCGTTTCCAATACTGACAACCCCCCTTACCTCAACGCCGTGGATCTTTCGGTATGATGTCCGTGTCCCCTGTAGGTCCGGGTAGGCGCAAACTCACCGAACTTGTGCCCCACCATTTCCTCGGTGATGTACACCGGCACATGTTTCCGTCCGTCGTACACGGCGATGGTATGGCCAATCATCTGGGGGAAGATGGTCGACCGGCGGGACCAGGTCTTGATGACCCGCTTGTCGCCCTTATTGTTCAGCTCTTCGATCCGGGCGAGAAGCTTTGGACTGCAATACGGTCCTTTTTTCAGTGACCGACCCATGCTGCTACCCCCTTTCTCATTTCGAACGCCGCTTGACAACCAGCCTGTCGCTGGCTTTATTCTTCTTCCTGGTCTTGGCGCCCAGGGCCGGCTTACCCCAGGGCGTCACCGGGTTCCGGCCGATGGGGGAGCGGCCCTCTCCGCCACCGTGCGGGTGATCGACCGGGTTCATCACCACACCGCGGACGGTCGGCCGGATGCCCAACCAGCGGGCCCTGCCGGCCTTGCCGGTGACGATGTTCTCATGTTCGACGTTACCCACCTGGCCAATGGTGGCCCGGCAGTCAAGGTCGAAAAGCCTGACCTCGCCCGAGGGCAACCGCACGTGGGCGTGGTCGCCCTCCTTGGCCATCAGCTGGGCGGAACCACCCGCCGAGCGGATGATTTTCGCCCCCTGACCGGGGTAAAGTTCCAGGTTGTGGATCAACACACCGGCCGGAATGTTCCGTAGCGGTAAGGCGTTCCCCACCTTGATGTCGGCCTGGGGTCCGGAAACCACCGTCTGTCCGACCTGCAGGCCGGACGGGGCGATGATGTACCGCTTCTCACCGTCGGCGTAGTGCAGGAGCGCGATGTTGGCCGAACGGTTCGGATCGTACTCGATGCTCGCCACCTTACCCGGCACGCCGTCCTTGTCCCGCTTGAAGTCAATGACCCGGTACAGCCGATTGTGACCGCCGCCCCGGTGTCGCACGGTGATCCGGCCCTGCAAGTTGCGGCCGCCCTTTTTCTTAAGGGGCTTGAGCAGGGACTTCTCCGGCTCGACCGGCGTAAGGTCCTTGAAGTCCGAAACGGTGACGAAACGGCGACCGGGAGAAGTAGGTTTATATTTTTTGGTGGCCATTCCTATTCCTCCTTACACGCCTTCAAAGATTTCGATTTTGTCGCCGGGCTTCAAGGTTACGATTGCCTTTTTGGTTTCCGGCTTCCGACCGACGATATTCCGCCGTCGAACCCGCTTGCCTTTCACCCGGATGGTATTGACCTTGAGCACCGTGACCTTGAAAATTTCCTCAACCGCCTGCTTGATCTCGGTTTTGTTCGCCCGCGGGTCAACGATGAAGGTGTACTTGTTACCTTCGGTCAAAGACATTGACTTCTCGGAAATCATCGGCTTGTGCAGGATGTCGTGCGCGAATTTCATTTAGGCGAACACCTCCTCCACCCGGGCCACCGCGTCCCTGGTGATCACCAGATGAGCGTGGTCCAGCAGGTCGTACACGTTCAGCTGCCTGGCCTCCAGGGATTTCACTCCCGGAATGTTGCGGGCCGACTTTTCGACGTTGGCGTCCTTTTCCGCGGTGATCACCAGGGCACCCTCGTTGGCCTTGAGGTTGTCGAGGAGCCGGATGATCTCCCTGGTCTTGGGCGCCGAAAGGTCCAATTTGTCCAGTATCAGGACCTGACCTGCGCCGGCCTTGGCCGAAAGCGCCGACTTCAGCGCCAGACGCTTCACCTTTTTGGGTATCCGGTAACTATAGTCCCGCGGGTGCGGACCGAATACGATTCCGCCCCCACGCCAGATCGGTGAACGTATGGTTCCGTGGCGTGCCCGTCCGGTACCCTTCTGGCGCCAGGGCTTGCGGCCGCCCCCCCGAACCTCGGACCGGACTTTAGTGTCGTGGGTGCCGCGGCGCCGGTTGGCAAGCTGCATTACGACCACTTCGTGCAGTACGGCTTCGTTCACCGGCTGTCCGAAGACGGCGTCGCTGAGTTCAATCTCGCCTACCTGTTCACCGGCGGTGTTATAAACTGCTGCTTTAGGCATTCCAATTTTCTCCTTCCTCGGAGACCGTTGATAAACTTCGCCTGACGTGTGCGAGGTGCGAGGTTATAGGTGTTATTTTCACGCCAACTTACTCACATCTCACTTCTCAACCGTCATCGTTTCTGAACGGTCTCAGGGCTTTGCACAAACACCATTCCCGGGTTCTTCCAAAAATTCTTGTTTAAAACGCCTATCAATCCGGTCAAAACACGGTTCAGCGGTTTTTGACCGCTTCCTGGATGAATACCACGGTGCCCCGGGGTCCTGGAACCGCGCCCTTCACGGCCAGGAGATTCCGTTCGGGGTCCACCTTGACGATCTCCAGGTTTTGGATGGTCACCCGGGTTCCGCCCAAGCGTCCGGGCATCTTCCGGCCTTTGAACACGCGGGCCGGACCCTTCGCCCCCGCCGCACCCGGCCGGCGGTGGTATTTCGAACCGTGACCCATCGGCCCCCGGTGAAAGCCGTGACGCTTGATGCCCCCGGCAAAGCCTTTGCCCTTGGAGGTTCCCACCACATCTACCTTATCACCCGGGGCGAAAAGGTCGGCCTTGAGCACCTGTCCAACCTCGTAACCGTCAACGTCTTCGGTGCGCATCTCGCGCAGGTAACGGGTCGGACTGGTGCCCGCCCGGCGGAAATGCCCCCTGAGCGGTTTGTTCAGTCTTCTTTCCGGCCGTTCCTCAAACCCGAGCTGTACCGCCCCGTAGCCGTCGGTTTCAGCCGTCTTTTTTTGCACCACGGCACACGGCCCGGCTTCAATCAGAGTAACCGGCACCACCGCGCCCTCGGCCGTAAAGAACCGGCTCATCCCCAATTTGCGTCCCAGGATTCCCTTGGCCATCAGATATACCTCCCTACAGCTTGATCTCGATGTCAACCCCGGCCGGCAAATCCAGACGCATCAAAGCATCCACCGTCTTGGGCGTCGGTTCGAGGATGTCGATCAGACGTTTGTGGGTCCGAATCTCGAACTGTTCCCGCGAATCCTTGTCTTTGTGCGGTGAACGCAATACGGTGTAGATCTCCTTCTCCGTCGGCAGCGGGACCGGCCCGGCCACGTCGGCGCCTGTTCTCCGAACCGTTTCGACTATTTTCTGAGCGGACTGATCCAGCATGTTGTGGTCAAAAGC
>JACUUW010000070.1 GCA_014859075.1 Desulforudis sp. | reverse complement strand
TCCCTGGGGCTGCTTAGCCCCGCGCTGGGACGTCGCTTTTCGGCGAACGGCAACCTGCTGGCGGCGCTGACCGGACTAAAACCCGCGGTGGATGCCTCGGAAGGCCCCGTAATCACCGCCGGCATCGCCTACCCCGGGGAAGGCTTCCTGATTGAGGACGGTGGTTTTCCGCCGGCCCTGCAGCCTAAACTGAAGGACTGGCCGCCCATAAACTCCCTGCCCCTGTTGTTGATCGGCCGGGATGCCGCAGACGGCCGCCTGGGGTTGACGGAGCTCGGCGCACTGACGTTGGAATGGTCACCGCGCAACAGCTTGTCCCTGTTTCACGCGATGGAACGGCGGGTGGAGGAACTGGGAAGGGCTCTCAGAGCCGGGATCGTTTGGCTGCCGGCCTGGTCGCTGGCCGGCAGACTGGTTACCGTGCACCCGCTGGGGGGATGCCGCATGGCCGACTCCCCGCAGCACGGGGTGGTGAACGACCGGGGGGCCGTTTACGGCCAGCCCGGGCTGTATGTGGCGGACGGGTCGATTGTTCCCACGGCGTTGGGGGTGAACCCATCGTTCACGATCGCCGCGCTGGCCGAGCGCGTCGCGGAGCATATTGTGCAGGACGGTTGACCAATCAGTCACCCAAGGATCTGACCCGCGTTCCCTCGGCCAGGTCCAGGCCGCCGTTCCGGACCAGCAGTTCCCCCGCTTCCAGACCGTGGGTGATTTCGACGTTTTCCCCATCGCTGATGCCGGTTTCCACCACTTGGTGCCGGACCCGGCCGTCGACGACCAACATTACCTGACCGGTACCGTCCGCCAGGGTGCGTACCGCTTGCCGGGGCACCGTCAGAACGTTCTCCCGGCGTAGGGTTTCGATCTGTACCGTCACTTCGAAGCCCGGTTTCAGGTTGCCCGGATCTTCCAGAGAGATGATCACCGGGACCCGCCGCTGGGTGATGCCCAGCGGGGAGAGCTTTTCCTCGGCCCGGGGGTAGATCTTTTCGACCCGGCCGGAGAGCACTTCCGAACCCAGTACCGGCGCTGTGATCGTCACCTTTTGCCCCACCGCGACCCGTCCCAGGTCGTCGCTGAAAACGTCGGCCTTGACCTCCAGCCGGTCGGTCGGGGCGACGGTGGCGACCAGCGAGCCCGGGGGCAGCGTCTGGTTCCGCTGCACCGGCATCCTGAGGGCGGTGCCGGCGGCCGGGGAGGTCACCAGCAGTTGTTGCTGCTTGGCACCGAGCTGCTGCAGTGAATGGCTCAAGCCGTCCACCTGAGCCCGGGTGCTGTCAAGATGGGCTTGTTGTTCTTTCAGGCTCTTTTCGTAAGCCTCCACGTGCAGGCGGGCCTGCTCGTACTCCACCTGGGTGACGGCCGCGGCTTCCAGCAGTTGTTCCATCCGGTCCAGATTTCCCCGGGCGTCCGCCAGTTGAAGCTCGGTGCGTTCAACGGCGGCTTCCAGGCCGGCGACGGTCGCCGCGGCCTGGTTCAACCGGGAACGCACCTCGTCGGCCTGCATGGCCAGGTCCAGGTTTTCGAGCACCAGCAGGGTTTGTCCGCGCTCGACCGGTTGGCCGATCTCCACCTCCAGGCTCACCACCCGCCCGCCCTGGGCGGTGTAAACGTCATAGTCCTGAACAGGCTGGACGTTGCCGGTTTCTTTCACCGTTTGGACGAGGTTCCCCGACCCGGCGGTGACCATCGCCACCTCGGAGACGCCGCCGAGCACCACCCCGGACGCCGCGGCGCCCAGCGCGCCGACGATCACCACCCCCAACAGCACCCTTTTCCAGAGTTTCATTTGTTCCGCCCCCCGTTTTCAGTCTTTGTTCTTCAAAACGTCCACCAGGTCAAGCCGCCTGACGCCCCGGGCGATGAACCGCTGTGCCACCAGGATGAACAGAATCCCGCCCAGGGCGGCGAGGACGTAGGACTGCGCGCTGATAATCACCGGCAGGGAGTATAAATCGGTGCTCTGGGCCTCGATCATCCCCCGGGCCAGCAGCAGGCCGAAGGGCAGACCCAGGGCCACCCCAAGCACCGACTGCAGGAAGGTTTCCTTGAGCAAGAGGCCGGACACCCCCCGGAAGGAAAAGCCCACCACCCGTAAGGTCGCCAGTTCCCGCCGGCGTTCGGTGAAGTTCACCATTGCGGTGTTGTACACGATGGCGAAACCCAGGACCGCCGCAAAACCGACCATGATGGCCACCGAGGCAACCATCATGTCCAGAAGCTCGTAGAAGTTGTCCAGTTCCTGCTGGCGGCCGAGGACGGCGGAGACTCCGGTCATGGCATTGATTTCCGACTCCACGGCCTGGGCGAGACCCGGGTCGACGCGGAGCATCACCCCCGAGATCAGGTTACGCTCCTGCAGGGCCTGGTTGGCCTGTTCCAGGGAAACGTAGGCGCCGCCGCCGATCAACTGGTGGTTGAGGCCCTCCACCGTGAAGGTGCTGTGGCGGGGAGGCCCGAGGCCCAGGCGGGTTTCCACCTGCACCTGGTCGCCGACCTGCACTCCCAGTTTCGCCGCCGCCGTCTCGTTGACGATCATGCCCGTCTCAGGCACCGGCAGGGCCCGGCCGGTATCGGTGAAGAGTGTCCGCATGACCGCGTCCGCGGGCAATCCCATGAGCACCTCGTCCTCGGAACGGCCGGCAAAGCTCAGCTTTACCGGGACCTGGAAAAAGGGTTCGGCCGCCAGCACCCCGTCCAGGCGGGTGATATCGGTGAGTTCCGGTTCGGGCAGCGGGGCGGTGAAGTTGAGCACGTAATCCGCATCCTGGTCCTGATAGTAATGCCTGTGCAGCATGTAGTCGACCGAATCGTTGGCGAACAACGCGACCACCAGCATGCCCACCGCGCAAATCACGCCGGCCACGGTGACCCCGAAGCGCACCCAGTTGCGGCTGATGGTGCGCAGGCTGAGCCTCCAGCTGGGGTCGAGCTTGGTCCAGAGCCAACCCCAGTGTTCGATGAAGACCCGGCCGCCGCCCTTGGGCGGTTCGGGGCGCATGGATTCGGCCGGATGGATGCCGGTCACGCTCCGGGAGGCGGTCAGGCCGGAGATGGTGGCGACCGCCAGGCCGAGAGCGAATCCGTGGCCGACGACGGCGTAATCGGGCCGGGCACTGACCAGCGGCAGGTTGAAAAACTGACCGTAGAGCCCCGTGATGGCTGAGACGAACAGCAGCCCCAGCCCGCTGCCCAACGTCGCCCCCAGGACGGCCACCGCCAGGGCGTAGCCGGTGTAGTGCAGCATGATCTGCCCGCTGTCGTAGCCCAGAGCCTTCATTATCCCGATCTGTCCGCGCTGCGCCCGGACCATGCGGTTCAGCAGGACGTACTGGATGGCGGCGGCGATGCCCAGGAAAATGAGGGGCAGGTAAATGGACGAAAGCCGCAGGCCCTCCAACTCGGCCTGCATGACGGCGTGGCTCAACTGGTCATCCCGGGGGTAAGCGGCCAGGTTTCCGTACGGTTCCAGGATGTCTTCCACCCGGGCGGCCACCCGTTCGGCGTCCGCTCCCGGAGCCAACTGCAGCACCACCTGGTTCAGCTGCCCCGAGAAGTCCAGGATTTGCTGGGCCTGGCGGTGGGAGAGCATGAAGATGCCGAAGGTCTCGGGCACCGGGAAAAGGGTGGAGGCGTCCTTCATGGGGTAGACGAACTCCGGGCTGATGGCGGTGCCCACCACGGTCAGGGGCACCTGGTGGCCCCCGGTGACGATCATGACGGTGTCGCCGAAGGTCAGGTCGTGGGCGGCGGCGTACTGGGGATCGACCAGGACCTCCACCCCGCCGCCCTGAGAGTCCTTGTCGAAAAGGCGTCCCTCCAGCAATTGCAGGCGGTTGACCTCGGTGTCCATGGGCAGCGGATAGCTTACCAGACGCGCGGTGGCCCGCTCGTTGCCGTCCTTTACGATGGGTACGTCCTCTTGCAGGCGGCCGGTGGCCTTGACCACACCCGGAAGGGCTTCGATGTGCCGGGTGACGTGCTGGGGGGCGCGCACCACGTGAAAGTAGTAATCGGCGAAGTTGTTGTCCAGGTAGAACTTGTCCTGCGAGTACATCATGGTGTGGTAGCTGGTGTTCATGGTCACGTAGATCGAAATCCCCAGCATCACGACGGCCGTGACGGCCAGGAACTGCCCCAGGGTGGTCCGGATGGTACGGATGAGCTTTTTGGTCAGGACACCCATCACCATTCAATCCTTTCCGGGGCCACCGGAGCGGGGTTGACCCTGGTTTCGACGATGCGGCCGCTGCGCATGCGGGCCGTACGGTGGGCCATGGCGGCAATGGCCGTATTGTGGGTGACGATGATCACCGTTCGCCCGTGTTCCTGGTTCACCTTGGCCAGGAGGCCGAGGATGAGTTTGCCGGTCTGATAGTCGAGCGCGCCGGTCGGCTCGTCGCAGAGAAGCAGGCGCGGGTTTTTTACGGCGGCCCGGGCGATGGACACGCGTTGCTGCTCGCCCCCGCTCAACTGGGAGGGGAAGTGGTCCATCCGGTCGGCCAAGCCGACCTCGGTCAGGATCTGGTCGGCGGGCAGCGGGTGTTCCACCAGGTTGGCGGCCAGCTCCACGTTTTCCCGGGCCGTCAGGTCCGAGATGAGGTTGTAGAACTGGAACAAGAACCCGACCTCGTTGCGCCGGTAACGGGTGAGCTCGGCGTCGCCGGACCGGCTCAAATCCCGGCCGCCGAACCACATTTCCCCGCTGGATGGCTGATCCATGCCGCCCAGGATGTTCAACAGCGTACTCTTCCCGGAACCGCTGGGGCCCAGGATGACCAGGAGTTCACCCTCGAAGATCTCCAGGGTGGTTTCCTTCAAGGCGTTGACAACGACCTCGCCCATGGTGAAGTCTCTGGTCACCCGGTCGAGTCTCACCAGCACCTTTGCGGTCATTATCACCCGTCCTTCACTGGTTGGTTCGTTTGAGTGCCCGGTAGTGTGACAAACGGCTACCTTTGTCCCCTAAAGGCCATTATACAGTACAATGGACTTGAAATGCTGCAAGAAATAAACACCGGGCCGTGAACACCGGACGACATCCTGTTCGGCGTGGTCTACTTGGTACCACGGGTTCTTTTGATCATCCGCGTCTCTCTCACCGCCGCCGAGGGGAAAGGGCTGACTCTTCGGCAAAAACCCAGTCGTTTCGACAATATGTCTCTAATTACATATCTTGCTAGTTCGACTACGTAAATTCTACAATTGAAGACGGAGATCAACCCGAGGTGGGTGCGATTCACCCGATCGGGTTGCCTTTATGACGAATTCGCGATCCGGAGGTAATAATGACGAAAGAGGGGCAAGACGGCACCGGACGAAACGCCGTTTTCAGCAAGACCGCCTACCCGAACGGCGACGGCGACGTGGCCGGACTCGTGGGAAACAACAGTGATATCACCGACCACAAACGAGCTGAAAACACAGTCCGTGAACTCAGCCGGTTTTTGAACATCGTGATCGACAACGCCAATATATGGATCGACGTACTGGACGAAAAAGGGAACGTTTTGATTTGGAACAAGGCTGCGGAAGCGATTAGTGGATACTCGCGCGCGGAAGTCGTAGGGCACTCGGAGAAGTGGGCGTGGATGTATCCGGACGAGGCTTACCGGAAAGAGGTCTTCGAAAAGGTGGCCGCAACCATTCAAGGGGGCGGGGCCATCGAAGACCTGGAGACGGTGATCCGCGCCAAGGGCGGAGAAGACAAGATCATCTCCTGGCGTGTCAGGAGTCTGGTCGACGAGAAGGGCGCACATATCGGCGCGGTCGCGCTCGGTCGTGACGTTACCGAGCACAAGCAGTTTGAAAAGGAAATGGCCCGGTTGGAGCGCATGAATCTGGTAGGTGAGATGGCTGCAGGCATCGCGCACGAGATCAGGAACCCGATGACCACCGTCCGGGGCTTTCTGCAGTTGCTTGGCGAGAAGGAGGGGTCTACCAAGTACAAGCATTACTTCGACCTGATGATAGAGGAACTGGACCGGGCCGATTCTATCATCACCGAGTTTCTCTTGTTGGCCGGGAAGAAGACCGCCGTCACGAGAAGCGAAGACTTGAACTCGATAATCGCAGCGTTGCTGCCGTTGATTCAGGCCGACGCGGTTAGCAATGACAAGTATGTCAACGTCGAACTTGGCGCCATTCCCAAGTTGGTTCTGGATGCGAAAGAGATCCGCCAGATGATTTTGAATCTGTCCCGAAATGGGTTGGAAGCCATGTCCGCCGGAGGCACGCTGAACATAAAGACTTTCGCTGAGGGAGAGGACGTGGTTTTGTCCGTGCGGGACCAGGGTAAGGGAATCAAGCCCGAGCTGCTCGATAAGCTGGGTACGCCGTTTTTGACCACCAAGGATCGGGGGACCGGTCTCGGGCTTGCGGTATGCTACAGCATCGCCGCCAGGCACGGCGCAATTCCCGAGGTGGAAACCGGTTCCACGGGAACCACTTTCTTCATCAGGTTCCAGGCAGCAACGGGGTCCACAAGCCCACCCTAGATGAGCGCCGGTCTCGCAGAACTCAGCATTACAGCACCACCGTGGCCGTCAGTGACTCGGTTCCGAGGCATTTCCTTACGAACTCCCGCCGCCTGACCAGGTACTCATCGTAATCGTCCCGGAACTGTTCCAGGGTATCGAACAGAAGGCCCACTGATTCAGTTCCGGCCGGTTTGTGTCGGGTTGGGGCCACGAGTGTGCGGAAGTGGGCCCGGGCCCGCTCAACGAGGGCATGATGCTCGATTTCGTGTTCGACCAGCGCCAGCCAGAAACGGTTATACCGGTCCAACACGGCGGCGGCCCCGGCGTCGCCCTGAAAGAGGTCCGTCTTACAGACGTAGTGCCGGCATGGGTCGGGCTTGGCCTCCACGGGCAGCCGGCAGCCGGTGGGCGTCCACAGGCCGCAACAACCGGTTTCCGGGTCCCGTTCCACGGTCAGGACCAGGCTTCCCACCGAAAAGATGGTTTTAACGCCGGTCATCAACCGCCGGTAGCCGGGTACGTACTTGATTCCGGCCAGCAGCCGGAACGGGTCAAACAACGGCCGGAGGCGGATGCAGCAGCGAGGACGGCCGGGAGGCTGGCACCCTTCCTCGCACCACGAACTCGTGGCCAGCGGGACCGTGGAGAAATGAAAGGAGACTGTGCCGCCGGCGACGGCGAACACCCCCTCTTCAGACCGGCCCAAACCGCCCCCTCTTTGTGGCGGGCTACGTGATCAGTAAACCCTTTCGAAAAGCGGGCGTGCCTGGCAGGTATCGTAGATGATGGTCAGTTGCTGAATCTCGCCCCGGTCCGTGAACTCAAAGACGTCAACACACTCAAAGTCCACCGGCATATTGTTTCTGAGGACCCATTGGTAGCGGAACTGCGCCGCCGCTACATTGCTTTCAGTACTACTGACGAAAAGGTTCAACAGGGTGATGGTTGATCTATCGGTAATATTCAACAGGTTTCGGTAGAAATCGGCGGCTTTGACCGTCCCGTACAGGGGCGACTTGACGACCGCGTCCGCACTGAAGAGTTCCAGCAGGTTTTCATACCGGCCTGATTCCAAAGCCTGCAAATAACGTCGCAAAACTTCTTCCATCCCCACTACCGGATCACCCCCTCAACAGCACTATAACATCAAATTGGTTGACGGAACCATTGGAATGTCTTATTGTTAAGACAATCTAGGTATAAAGAGGCGAAGCTTATGCGAGTTGGCAAGGAAACCCTGCGTGGACACCTGGAAACCATCATCCTGGCGCTGGTAAAAAGCGAGCCGATGTACGGCTACCGGATCTGCCGGTCGGTGGAGTCGGCGGGGCTCGGTCTGTCCTTCAAAGAGGGCAGCCTTTACCCGGCGCTGCGCCGCCTGGAGGAGAACGCCTTGGTCGAGAGCTACTGGGAAGAGGAAGAGGTCCTGGGGCGCCCCCGGCGCAAGTACTACCGGATTACTCCCCGGGGCGCGGCGGCTTTGGAGAAAAAGATCGCCGAATGGGAAGCGCTCAACCGGGCGATGTCGACCCTGCTGGGCCGACAGCCGGACCCGGTCCGGATTATTCCTTAATACGCCGCGGGAGGGGCACTGTGGAACGGATTGAGAGGTACCTGGACCGCCTGTGCCTGGAGCTGAAGGCGCCGCCCGCGGAGACGGCGGAGACCCGGGCGGAACTGGCGGCGCACCTGTACGAGAAGGTACAGGCGTATCGAAACCGGGTTGGCTGACCATCAACTTCGTGATTGATTACTACTGTTTCGTGGGCGCGCTGGTGGTGGGTGTCGGGATCACCAACGCCGTGCGCAGTTGGGAGCGGTCACCCGGTCTGTCGCTGTCCGGACCCGAACCCCGCCAGGCACCGGCCGTGCCGGCTGGATAGGATGGTGAGGATGAACACGGCCCTTTCGATGATGAAAACAGTGGCGGTTGCTGCGGCCGTTCTTGTGCTGGTGCCGTTTCTGTCGGGCTGCCTCAAAGACGAGGGACGGGCGGGGCCGTTTTCGAAAGCGACCACTGGCGAGTGACCTTCTGCATCGCAGTCAAGCACACAGCCGCATGGGGCATTGATGGCATTTACGATCTCAGACTGACCGCCTACCCACGGGTAATTTCGTTGCGGTGGCATTTAAGATGATCTTTGGGAACCGTCGGCTTCCGGAGAAAGTCTAGTCAGATGGAAACCCCTCCCGACATAACCCGTTTGGGGTCTTCAGTTACCGGGGTGCAACGGCTTGAAGTAAACCTTTTCCGGCGCTCCGGCGTCTAATCGTTGAAGTGAGCATCCCCTACAACTGAAGTCCTTATAATTGAAAAGCCCGGTACGCTAGGGAGTGAAGGGTATCGTGGAGAGCATTAAGAACCTGTTGCTGCCGTTTACACCCGCCGTACTTCTGTTCTGTCCGGCGATAGTCATTGCCGTGGTTTTTTCCGTGTATGGGATCGCCCGGCGCCGGCCCTTCTGGTTGGTTCCCGGCGCGCTGCTGACAATGCCGTTTGCCCTTTACTTGCTGGCCACACA
>JACUUW010000309.1 GCA_014859075.1 Desulforudis sp. | reverse complement strand
GTGCGGATACTCTTTCGGACCTCCGTCACGCTTGCCATAAGCATTGATGTCACCTCCGCACGTATCATTGAATGTAGTATAACCTGCGATGGCAACAATTACAACTTTCAACAAATCCGAACTTCGGGGTTTTTTAGAAGTCCCGGGGTTTGCAGATGATCTCGCGGATCTTCGTGTCAAAGAAGTGCTGGGAGTGGGCCGGGCTGATCACGCAGGCGGTGTCGGCCCCCGTTCCGCTGCCGGCGATGCAGACCACGTCCTCCCCCGGCGGCGTGAGCCCGGCGTCGGTCGCCATCCCGGCGATTTCGGCGCAGACCTTCACCCCCTGGCCCAGCATCCGCAGGCTGGTGGCGACTATCTCGGACGGGTAAACGCCCTGGAATTTGAAGCGCAGGGCCCGGTCGATCCCGGCCAGGAGGTGGGTGGCGGTCAACACCTTCACCCCGGCGGCGGCCAGTTTCCGCCGCACGGCGGCGGGCATCTCGTCCTCCCCGGGCCGGGCGAAGCCGGCCTGGTGGGTGACGCAGACGATCTCCAGCCCCGAATCAATGAGTTTCGCGGCGGTGAGGCCGCGGTGCGAGGCGACGATGATCCGGGACAGGCCCAGTTCCCGGGCCCGGCTCAGGGCGGCCGCGATGGTGGCGTCGGTGTTGGCGGGGCCTTTTGCGGGCCAGTGCATGGGATCCCTCCTTCCGGGAAAAGGGGACAGTCCCCCAGGAAAACTACATCATATGTGTAAGTGTCACCGCTCAAAAAGGGGACTGTCCCTTTTCTGGTCCGGCTGAAAGGGGACTGTCCCCCCTTCCCTGTCCGGTCTCGCTACAATACCTTGCGGAAAAGTTTGTGATTGTTTTTGGGCTGGGGCAGATAGTTGATCATGGTGAGGGCGCGCCCGGTACCCACGGCCACGCAGGAAATGGGGTCGTCGGCCAGGACGGCCGGGAGCTTGGTCTCCTGGGAAATCAGGAGGTCCACGCCGTGCAACAGGGACCCGCCGCCCGTAAGGATGATGCCCTTGTCCACCAGGTCGGCGGCCAACTCCGCCGGAGTGCGTTCCAGGACGCTCTTCACCACCTCGACCACCGCCTGCAGCGGTTCCTGGACGGCCTCCCAGACCTGGGTGGTCGTGACTTCGACCGCCTTGGGGAGACCGCTCATCACATCGCGGCCGCGTATGGATATCGACTGGTGTTCGGCCTTACGCGGGAAGGCGGTGCCGACCTCCATCTTCAGTTCCTCCGCCGTCCGTTCCCCGATCAGCAGGTTGAACTCCCGGCGCACGTACCGGACGATGGCTTCGTCGATTTTGTCCCCGCCCACCTTAACCGAACTGGCACACACGATGCCCCCCAGTGAGAGCACGGCGACGTCGGTGGTGCCACCGCCGATGTCCACGACCATGGACCCGGACGCCTGGGAGATGTCCATGCCCGCGCCGAGCGCGGCGGCCATGGGCTCTTCGATGACGTGGGCCTGGCGCGCGCCGGCCTGGATGGCGGCCTGGCGGACGGCCCTTTCCTCCACCCCGGTGACTTCG
>JACUUW010000069.1 GCA_014859075.1 Desulforudis sp. | reverse complement strand
CTGAACGACCAGCTGTGCATGGAAAAGCTGACTCCGGAAGGGAAGCGCTACGCCGCCCTCTCCCGGGTCGAGGCCCGGGTGGTGGGTGACCTGTTATCCTTTATGGGTGAGCGTAGCCCGACCAAGGTGCTGACCATCGCGTCCGAAGCCGAGATCCTGGCCCAGATGCGGGACATGCAGACTTTCTTCCCCGCAGAGCAGGTGCACATCACCCGTTCCAAGCCGTACTTCCTGGAGTTTTCCCACCCGCTGGCCACCAAGGGGCGGGCCTTGGAGCACCTGGCGGGGCATTACGGGATTCCGCGGGAGGCGGTGATGGCGGTGGGGGACGGTTACAATGACCTGGACATGATCGAATACGCCGGGCTCGGGGTGATGATGGCGAACGCCCGGGAAGAGGTCAAGCGCTACGCCGACTACGTCACCGGCTCCAACGACGCGGACGGCGTGGCCGAGGCCGTCGAGCGTTTTGTCCTGGGGGGGTGATTACCGCACCGCGCCGGAAAGCATAGGATTATCCGCATTGGGGAGGCAAGTTGTATGGCCGGTTACGTGGTAGGGATCGACCTCGGCGGCACCAAGATCTACACCGTGCTGGCGGCGGCGGACGGGGAGATCGCCGCGGAGGTGGAGGTGCCCACCGGGGCCGAACAGGGCTACGAGCGCGTGCTGGACCGCATCGCCGAAACGGTGTTCGCGGTGTGCAGCCGGGCCGGGGTGGGTCCGGGGGCGGTTTCCGCCGTCGGGGTCGGCGCCCCGGGGCCGCTCGACCCCGGAAACGGCGTCATTCACCAGGCGCCGAACCTGGGTTGGCGGAAGGTGCCGTTCCGGGACGATCTGGGTGCGCGCCTGAGGTTCCCCGTTTACCTGGAGAACGACGCCAACCTCGGCGCCCTAGGGGAGCACACCTACGGGGCCGGACGGGGCAGCAGCGAAATGATGTACGTCACCGTCAGCACCGGCGTCGGGGGCGGCCTGATCCTCCGGGGGGAGATCTACGGCGGCGCCGGCGGCGGCGCGGGAGAGATCGGTCACATTACGGTTGTCCCGCGCGGGCCCCGGTGCGGTTGCGGCGGCCGGGGGTGCCTGGAGGCGGTGGCTTCCGGAACGGCGATCGCCCGGCGGGCCCAAGAATTGATCACCCGGGGCGCCGGCACGGAAATTCTGACCCGGGCCGGCGGTGAGGCGGGCGCGGTCACGGCCGCCACCGTGGCGGGCGCGGCCGGCGCGGGCGACCCCGAAGCCCGCGCCATCCTGGAAGAAGCCGCGGTGCACCTCGGGACCGGTCTGGCCGCCGTGGTCAACCTGCTCAACCCGGACCTGATCGTGCTGGGCGGCGGGGTCATGAAGCACAACTGGGCGTTGCTCTGGGACCGCCTGGACTTGTCCCTGCGGGAACAGGCGCTGGAAGCGGCCTACCGGCGGGTACGCCTGGCGCCGGCCGCCCTGGGTGACCGGGTGGGCGGCCTCGGTGCGGTGGCGCTGGCCCTGCGTGGAATCGGCCTTCGGCCCGGGGGATAGACTTGTAACTGCCGGTTGTTTAGACCGGCAGTCCACCAACGGGAGGCGGCGTTCGTGCGTTTCGGCAGGGCGGATTGGCGCAATTTCAACCGGGGAGCCGAAAGGGAATGGCTGGTGACCAACGGACTGGGCGGTTTTGCGTCCGGGACACTGGTGGGGGCGAACACCCGGCGCTACCACGGTCTGCTGACGGCGGCGCTCGACCCGCCGACGGGGCGGGTGCTCCTGTGGTCCAAGCTGGACGAACGGTTTACCGCCGGCGGGGAGACCTTCAACCTGGCCACCAACCAGGCGGCGGGTGCGGTCACCGAAAGCGGTTTTATCCACCTCCAACGGGTTGCGGTGGATCCCTTCCCGCGGTTTGTGTACGCCTTCCGGGACGTCCTGATTGAAAAAACGGTGTTCATGGTGCACGGCCAGAACACCACCGTGGTTCTGTACCGGGTGCGGAACGGGTCCGAATCAGGCAGGCTGATCCTGATGCCCCTGGTAAACCACCGGGATTACCACGGTAACACCCAGCGCGGGCAAATGCCTTTTCGGGTGGACGCGCGGGCGCGGGGGGTGGACGTTGAACCGGTCGCCGGCGGGCCGGCGCTGCATCTGGAGGCCACGGTGGGGCGTTTTTCGGCCCGGCCCGACTGGTACCTGGGGATGCACTACGCGGCCGAGGCCGAACGCGGCCTCAATCCGGTGGACGACCACTTCATCCCGGGCTTCTTCGAGATCGGGCTGGAAGCCGGCGCCGACCGGACGTTTGCCGTGACCGGCGGGTTGGAACCGGTTGAACTGGATCCGGAAGCAGCGCTTCGGGAAGCGCGGGCCCGCCTGGACGAGTTGGAGCGGCGGTCCGGTTGCATCGACGAATTGGCCCGGCGGCTGGTGCGCGCCGCCGACGCCTTCATCGTCAAACGCCGTTCAACCGGGAAGACCACTATAATCGCCGGCTACCACTGGTTCACCGACTGGGGGCGGGACGCCATGGTCGCGCTGCCGGGACTGACCCTCGTGACCGGGCGCTACGGCGAGGCCCGCGAGATACTGGAGACCTTCGCCGGTCACGTGGAAAGAGGCTTGATCCCCAACTTTTTCCCGGACGACGGGACCCGGCCCCTTTACAACACGGTGGACGCCTCGCTCTGGTTCTGCCACGCGGCCTACCGGTATCTTTTGTACAGCGGCGACGAGGACTTTGTCCGAAAGCATATCTGGCCGGTGCTGCAGGATATTATTAAGTGGTACGCCGAGGGCACCGATTATAACATCGGGGCCGGCGAGGACGGGCTCATCCGGGCGGGCGGCCCCGGCGTCCAGTTGACCTGGATGGACGCCAAGGTGGACGACTGGGTCGTCACGCCCCGGCACGGGAAGCCGGTCGAGGTCCAGGCCCTGTGGTACAATGCCCTGCAGATTTCCGCGGTGCTGGCGGAGCGTTTGGGGCTCCCGGAGGCCAAACCCGGGCTGGCCGCGCGGGTGCGGGAAGGCTTCCGGCGGGAATTCAGCCATCCGGACGGTTACCTGTACGATCTGGTGGGGGACGACGGCAAGGACGGCAGCGTGCGCCCCAACCAGCTCCTGGCGCTGAGCCTGCCCTTCACGATGCTCGATCCGGTGCCGGAAGGGCAGCCGATCGTCCGGAGGGTCTGGCGGCAGTTGTACGCCCACTACGGCCTGCGTTCCTTGGTCCCCGGGGATTCCCGCTACCGGGGGGTTTACGGCGGGGACCGGCCGGCGCGCGACGGGGCCTACCACCAGGGCACGGCCTGGAGTTGGCTGATGGGGCCGTTTATCACTGCCTACCGGCGGGTGCACGGTTATTCGGCCGCTTCCCGGGCGCGGGCCGCCGACTTGGTGGCGCCGTTCGCCGACCATCTCCGGGAGCACGGTATCGGTTTCGTGTCCGAGATCTTCGACGGCGACGAACCGACGGTGCCGCGCGGCTGCATCGCCCAAGCTTGGGGCGTGGCCGAGGTGCTCCGGGCCTACGTGGAAGACGTGCTGGAACAAGGCCCAATAAAATAGCCTTGTGGAAACAACAAAGAGGTGATACCCAAGGTGCCCGCCCCTTTGTTCTGCAACTTTTAAGAAAGGTGCCTTTAAGAAAGGTGCCTGACCCCTTTTTTAGCAGCCGGGTTCCCCGAGTGCCAGAAAGGGGGACAGTCCCCCTTTCTGGCAGGGTAGGCGGGAGAGTGCTAAAGCAATTTTTTTCAACCTGTTGTAAGGAGGCGGATGAGGAATGCGTATTGATTTGGACAACGTGAAGGCGTTACGGGAGCTGGATTCCGCCGGCATGCTGGAGGCGGCCTGGAACCTACCCGAACAGTGTGCACAGGCCTGGTCCCTGGCCCAGGACCCCCCACTGCCGCAGATCGCGGACTGGCGGCATCTGCTGGTTACCGGGTTGGGCGGCTCGGCCATCGGCGGAGACCTCCTCAGAGTGTTCGCCGCCGACAAGCTGGGCATCCCGGTGCTGGTAAACCGGGACTATACCCTGCCGTGGTTTGTGAACCGGGAGACGCTGGTCTTTGCCGTGAGCTACTCCGGCAACACCGAGGAGACCCTGAGCGCGTACGGGGCGGCCCGGGAGCGGGGGACGACTGTCGTCGCGATCACCACCGGGGGCGAGCTGGGCCGGCGCGCCGCCGACGACGGGGTGCCGGTCGTCCGGATCCCCACCGGCATTCAGCCGCGGGCGGCTACCGGCTACCTGTTCATCCCGATGCTCGGCATTCTGGAACGGCTGGGCCTGCTGTTCGGGATGGAGGCCGAAGTGACGGGTGTCTCCGCCCACCTGCGGGAACTGCGCGGCCGGTACGGTCCCGAGACCCCGGCCCGCGACAACCCCGCTAAACAGTTGGCGGCCAACCTGCAGCACCGGCTGCCGGTGATCTGGGGCGCCACGGGCACGACCGAGGTCGTCGCCCAGCGCTGGAAGGGGCAGTTCAACGAGAACGCCAAGGCGCCGGCCTACTGGAATGTGTTCCCCGAACTGAACCACAACGAGGTCGTCGGGTTTGAACAGCCGGAGGACCTCCTGGGCCGCATCTGGCTGATCGTGCTCCGGGACGAGCAGGATCACCCCCGGGTACGGCTCCGGATGAAGGTCACCCGCGAAATGGTCAAGAAGGCCGCCGGCTGGACCGAAGTCGATTCCTCGGGCCCGACCGGGTTGGCCCGGGTGTATTCCTTGATTTATCTGGGTGACTACGCTAGCATGTACTTGGCGGCCCTGGCCGGGATCGATCCGGGCCCGGTCCAGGTGATCGACTTCCTGAAGAACGAACTGGCCAAACACGAATAGGAATGGTTGCGGATGGCGGCGACGAGACTGCTGATTGTTACCGGGATGTCGGGCGCGGGGAAAACCCAGGCCGTCAGGTGCCTTGAGGATCTGGGGTTCTTTTGCGTGGACAACCTGCCCCCAAAGCTGATCCCCAAGTTCGCCGAACTCTGCGCCCAAACCACGGGCAGAATCGAGCGGATCGCCCTGGTGGTCGACATCCGGGGCGGGGAGTTCTTCAACAAGGTCCTGGACGTGCTGGATGACCTGGAGAAGCAGGGTGTGCGGTACGAGATCCTCTACCTGGAGGCGTCCAACGAGACCCTGGTGCGCCGCTTCAAGGAATCGCGGCGGCCGCACCCGCTGAAGCCCGCCGGGGAAATCGTGGAGGGTATCGAGGACGAGCGGCAGGCCCTTCGGGAAATGCGGGGCCTGGCGCATAAGATCATCGATACTTCCAACTTTTCGGTAGCGCAGTTGAAACAGGAGATCACCAATCTTTACGGTGGGAACGGTGATCAGGAGCGCCTGGCGATCACCAACGTCTCCTTCGGTTATAAGTACGGTATTCCCCTGGACGCCGACCTGGTCATCGACGTCCGATTCCTGCCCAATCCCCACTACGTCCCGGAGCTGCAGCCGCTGACCGGCCTCGACGAGCCCGTCAAAAAATACGTATTCGACTCGCCGACCACGCACGAATTCTTGTCGCGCCTGGAGAGCCTTTTCGATTTCCTGATCCCCCAGTACATCCGGGAGGGCAAGACCACCCTGACGCTGGCCATCGGGTGTACCGGGGGGAAACACCGCTCGGTGGCCCTGGCCGATTGGCTGGGTGAGCGGCTGCGGGAGCATAAACACCGGATTGCGGTACGGCACCGGGATTTGGGCCGGGACAGCAACCCCTAGGCCGACTGCCAGTCATATACCCAACTGGTTGCCGGTAAAGTACAACTGGTACCCGGCACTCCGTCGCCGGGGAATAATAACCGTACCCAAAACCTGTTATGCCGGCATAAACCCCGCCGAGGAGTGAGATGGCGTGTCATCATTCTCAGTCCAGACCAAGGACGAATTGGCCCGGATCCAGGGGTGGCCTTGCTGTCAAGCGGCCGAACTGGCCGCGCTGTTGGCGTTCAACGGGCGCCTGGTTTCCGGGGATGGTTTGTTGATTACGACCGAGAACGCGGCGATCGCCAGGAAGGTTTTCAAGGGCCTGAAGACGGTTTTCGGGCTCTCGGCCCAGGTGGAAATCCGCCGCAAGACCCGGTTGAAGAAGAACAACGAGTACCTGGTACGGGTCGAAGCACAGGACGGGCTGCGGCCGGCCCTGATGCGGCTCGGTCTGGTCAACGCCTCCGGCAGGCCCCGGTCCGGCCTGAAGCGGGACTTGGTCCGAAGACAATGCTGCCGCCGGGCGTACCTCCGGGGGGCGTTCTTGGCCCGGGGGTCGGTTTCCAGTCCCCGGGGGGCGTATCACCTTGAGATCACGGTAACCGCACGGCAGTCGGCGGCCGACCTGTCGGAGCTCATGCAGAAGCTGGGACTGGACGGCCGCTTTTCCGCGCGCAAGCGCGCGTGGGTGGTTTACATCAAGGACGGGGAGCAGCTGGCGGCGGCTTTGGTCCTGATGGGCGCCCACTCGGCGTTGCTGCGTTTTGAGAACGCACGCATTTACAAGGGGATGCGGAACCAGGTCAACCGCCTGGTGAACTGCGACACGGCCAACCTGAGCAAGACGGTGCTGGCCGGGGTGCGCCAGGAGGAAAGCATCCGCATGGTGGTCGAGTCCATCGGTCTGGACGGACTTTCCCCGCCCCTGCGGCAGGTGGCCCGGCTGCGCTTGCAGAATCCGGAAATCAGCCTGCGCGAGCTGGGTGAAATGGCCCAACCTCCCCTTAGCAAATCCTGCGTTAATCACCGCCTGCGGAAGCTCGAAAGCATCGCCCATAATATTCTAACCGCTCAATCCCGTAAAGGAGTTGGACACTAATTTCCCCGTAGGGGTTATTTTTTTACTATGGCGCCTGTTATAATGTGGTCAAATTGCTGGTTGCCGATCAGGAAGCAGAACCCCGACGCGTTGTCATGTTGAGGAATCATGAGGAATCATGTGGGTAGAGATAACTCATACTAGGGAAGGAGTGGGCGTTTATGGCACTCAGGTTGGGGATCAACGGTTTCGGCCGGATCGGGAGGTTGGTATTGCGGGCGGCCCTGGCCCGGGAAGATTTGGAGGTCGTCGGGGTGAACCACAGGTCCCGACGGGTCGCGGTTACGCCGGAATATGCGGAAACCCTGCTGCAGAGTCTCGTCTACGATTCGGTACACGGTCGTTTACAGCAGGAATTGGGGGCGAAGAAGGACGTTTTCCTTTTCCGGGGCAAGGAGATAAAAGTCACGGCCGAGGGCGACCCGGCCGCCCTTCCCTGGGGTGAACTGGGTGCGGACATCGTCATCGAGTCGACCGGGGTTTTCCGCGACGCGACCCGGGCCGCCGGCCATATCCAGGGCGGGGCCAAAAAAGTGATCATCACCGCCCCGGGCAAGAACGAGGATATCACCATCGTCATGGGGGTCAACGAGGCGCTGTATGACCCCCGGAACCACCACATCGTGTCCAACGCCTCCTGCACCACCAACTGCCTCGCGCCGGTGGCCAAGGTCCTGCACGAGCGGTTCGGAATCCAAAAGGCGTTGATGAACACGGTGCACGCGTACACCAACGACCAGCAGCTTCTGGACATGCCTTACAAGGACCCGCGCCGGGGCCGGGCGGCCGCCCTTTCGGTCGTGCCGACGACCACCGGGGCGGCCAAAGCGGTCGGTCTGGTGCTGCCGGAGCTTGAGGGCCGCATCAACGGTTTCGCTCTCCGGGTGCCGGTGCCGAACGTATCGGTGGTGGACCTGGTTGCCGAACTGGCGCGGGAGACCACGAAAGAAGAGGTCAACGCCGCCCTGCGCGAGGCGGCTGAGGGTGAACTGAAGGGTATTCTGGCCTATCAGGAACTGCCCCTGGTGTCCTCGGATTACAATGGCGACCCCCATTCGGCGACCGTCGACGGCTTGTCGACCATGGTGCTCGGCGGCAGCATGGTGCGCGTGGTGGCCTGGTACGACAACGAGTGGGGTTACTCGATGCGGGTGCTGGACCTGGCCGCCTACATGGGGGCCAAAGGGTTGTAAGACCGGGTTGGAACCAAGTTGAACGGCCGCCTCCGTGCACTCCGAAACAGATTTTATGGAGGGAAGGCCATTGAGAAAGAAGACGCTGCGGGACGTGAAAGTCAAGGGCAAAAAGGTCTTCGTCCGGGTCGACTTCAACGTCCCGATCGATGCCCAGGGAAACGTGACCGACGATACCCGGATCCGGGCCGTCCTGCCCACCATCGAATACCTGCTGGTGCGTGGGGCGGCCGTCATCCTCGCTTCGCACCTGGGGCGGCCGAAAGGCAGGCGCGACGAGCGGTTCAGCCTGCGGCCGGTGGCCCGTAAGCTGGGCGAAATACTCGGGCGGGAAGTGCATTTTTCCGCCGAGGCCGTGGGTCCGGAGGCCGCGGCGGCCGCCGGGGCACTGGTTCCCGGCGCCGTGCTGCTGTTGGAAAACGTCCGTTTCTACCCCGAAGAGGAACGTAACGACCCCACCTTCGCCGCGCGGCAGGCCGCCCTGGCCGATCTGTACGTCAACGACGCTTTCGGCGCCGCCCACCGGGCCCACGCCTCCACGGTCGGTATCGCCACCCACCTGCCGGCGGTGGCCGGATTCCTGATGGAAAAAGAACTGGAGACTCTGGGGCGACTGCTGGCCGACCCCGAACGGCCGTTTCTGGCCGTGATCGGGGGCGCCAAGATTTCGGACAAGATCGGCGTCCTGGAACAGCTGATCGAAAAGGCCGATTGCCTCTTGATCGGCGGGGGGATGGCCAATACCTTTCTGGCGGCCCACGGCTGCGACCTGCAGGCCTCCCTGATGGAGGCCGACAAGCTCGACGTGGCCCGGACCCTGCTGGAGAAGGCCGGACCGGACGGCAAGGTGATACTGCCGGTCGATCTGGTGGTTGCCCCGGATCGGGAACGGGCGGACGAACGCATCACCGTGCCGGTGGACCGGGGAGTCCCCGTGGGCTGGGCGGCTTTCGACATCGGCCCGGAGACCCTGCGTCTTTTTGAGGAGAAACTTATGTCGGGGCGGACCGTGTTTTGGAACGGTCCGGTGGGTCTTTTTGAAGCGCCCGGCTTCGAGGGCGGCACGCTCGGCCTGGCCCGGGCGATCGCCGCGGTGACGGGCA
>JACUUW010000292.1 GCA_014859075.1 Desulforudis sp. | reverse complement strand
TTGTCTTCAGGTGTGTCCGGCAGGCGCGGTCATCCCGTACTAGATCGGCCCCCCTTGATCCTCGGGGGGTTTTCTCATAGGAGGTAGGCACAGCGTGGGTAAAGGCGAAACCGAACAGAGCTTGATCGAAATGCTGGACCGCGAGCGGATACCGGTCCACCTGGCCGTTATTATGGACGGTAACGGCCGTTGGGCGGAGAAGCGCGGTTTGCCCCGGGCCGCGGGCCACCGTGCCGGGGCGGAGGCTTTGCGGGAACTGGTCCATTTCTGCGCCGAGCTGGGCGTGAAGTACATTACGGCGTACGCCTTTTCCACCGAGAACTGGAAGCGCCCCCGGGCCGAGGTTGACCAGCTCATGGCTCTGCTGGTGGAATATCTGTACCGGGAGTTGGACGAAATGGACCAACAGGACGTCTGTTTCCGGGCGATCGGGAATCCGGAGGACTTGCCGCCGGAAGCCAGGCAGGCGTTGGCCGATGCCGTTCAGCGCACCAGAGGCAATTCCGGGATTGTGGTCAACCTGGCTCTGAACTACGGCGGGCGGAGAGAGCTGGTGGAAGCCATGCGGCGTCTGGGCGCCGAGATCAAGGCCGGACGGCTTGAGCCCGCGGACATCGTCGAGAACACCGTCCAATCCCACCTGTACACGGCCGGAATTCCTGATCCCGACTTGCTTATTCGCCCCGCCGGTGAGCACCGGATCAGCAACTTCATGCTCTGGCAGGCGGCTTACACCGAGTTTTGGATGACCCCGGTGTTGTGGCCCGATTTCGGCCGGGTTCATCTGGCCCAAGCGCTTCTGGATTTCCAGCGTCGAGAACGGCGCTACGGGGGCTTGAACGTCTGATGTTCACCCGTATCCTGACCG
This sequence comes from Desulforudis sp., assembly GCA_014859075.1. Lineage (GTDB taxonomy): Bacteria > Bacillota > Desulfotomaculia > Desulfotomaculales > Desulforudaceae > Desulfopertinax. The sequence continues at coordinate 707 of JACUUW010000292.1, read as the reverse complement.
CCCTGGTCGGTGCCCCCCTGCTGTTGCTGTTTGCCTGGTTGGGGGGTGCTTATCTGGCCGTCGCCGTCGCCGTGTTGATTCTTTTAATCCAGAACGAGTCGGTGGGGCTCCTCCGGGAGTTGAACCCGCATCGGGGACTGGTGTTCGCGGGGGGACTTATTTTGGTCGGGGGTTCCTTTTTCTCCCCCACCGGTTTTCCCGGGACAGCGTTGATCGCCCTGCTGCTTCTGTATCTTGTGGCTCTGGTCCTGTTTTTCCCCCGGTTTTCCCCCGCCTCTTGCGCGGGCACTTTGTTGGCCGCCCTTTATCCCGGACTCCTGGTTCACGTTTATCTCATACGGCTGTTACCGGGCGGTTGGGAGTGGCTGCTGCTGGTTCTCCTGGCCACCTGGGGTTTCGATACTTTCGGCTACCTTGCCGGGAAATTAGTGGGACGCACCCGGATCACCCCCACGTTGAGCCCGAAGAAGACGGCGGAGGGTTTTGCGGGAGGTGTTCTGGCCGGGGTGGTGGTGACCGGGGCGGTGGGATTCATTCTGGACGGCGCCTTGGGCGCGCCGTTGGTCTTGCTGGGGCTTCTGATCGGGGTTGGGGCGCAGGTCGGGGATCTGTTAGCCTCCGCACTCAAGCGTCATGCGGGAGTAAAAGATGCCGGACGTCTGCTGCCCGGGCACGGCGGCGTACTGGACCGTTTTGACAGTTTGCTT
>JACUUW010000291.1 GCA_014859075.1 Desulforudis sp. | reverse complement strand
TGGGGTTGGTACTCAGAACCCGGTCGATGAATGCCGCCCCCCCGCTCTCCCGCCGCAAAACGACCGGGACACCTCCAACCACACCGTTTTCCAGAGGTGAAGCCACATTAATGGAAGTATCCAGGACGCTCTCAATATCGCATATGGTGTACAGGATCACTGGATCTGGCCTCCCTCCGGCGCCGGTGGAGACGGCTGTTTGGGCGCCAGCGCCCGCTGTTGGTCGATTAGATACTTCAATTTGGCGACCGCCGGCCCAAGACCGCCCACCTCGTCAATCAGGCCACAATCGACGGCCTCCTTGCCGATCAGGACCGTACCGATGTCCCGCGCCAAATCGCCGGTACGGAACATCAGTTCCCGAAAGCTTTCTTCGGTGCAACGCGAGTGTTTGACCACAAAACGTACGACCCGGTCCTGCATCTTATCCAGATATTCAAAGGTTTGCGGTACAGTGAGGATCTGGCCTGTAATGCGAATGGGGTGGATGGTCATGCTCGCGGTTTCGGCAATGAAAGAATATCCTGCGGAAACGGCAACCGGCACGCCGATACTGTGGCCACCGCCAAGCACCAGCGAAACTGTCGGTTTGGAAATGGAACCGATCATCTCGGCAATGGCCAGGCCGGCCTCCACGTCCCCGCCCACTGTATTAAGAATAACCAGAACACCCTCGATATTCGACTGCTGTTCGTGGGCCACGAGCTGTGGGAGAATATGTTCATACTTGGTCGTTTTGTTCTGGTTGGGCAGGACCATATGCCCCTCCACCTGCCCGATGATGATCAGGGTGTGAATATTACTGTCCGCACTGGGGATGGCTGTCGTGCCAAATTCACGCAGAGTGCGGGCGCGGCGGCGCTGCTCCCTTTCCGCAGGAGCAGCCTCGTCACTTTCCGAACCGGGCTTGCCGGAAGTCATCCCGAGCGTCTCTGACTCAAGTGCCTCCGAAAAATAGAAGTGGTCGTTATCCATCGCGATTCCCCCTCGGTTGATATTTTTCCGTTTTCCCGGCAGGTATTTGGCCAATCCTGAATAATCTAAGAGATTATGATGTTAAACGTGCCTCTCCGCTCGGGATTCCTGGTTGCAACAGTGCTCTTCCTGGCCGGAATTGCTGCGGGATGGTTTTTTGTCCAAAGCACCGAACCGCTGTTGCGTCCGGCATTGGAAAACCTGATTGAAACCGCCGAGAAAGCGGCAGGAACCGAAGGCGAATTACGCCAGGTTAACCTGGCCGGCTTTATCTTTCTCAACAATCTTTTGGTCGCCGCCATCCTCGTAATGGTCGGACACGTCGCGTTCGCCCTGCCGGCGGTTTTCGTCCTGGCCGCAAATGGTGCTCTGCTTGGCCTCGTGGCCCGGACGGCCGGCATCCCCCTCACGGCCATTGCCGCCGGGATCGCCCCACACGGAGTGATTGAACTGCCGACCCTACTGTTCGCCGCCGGTTTCGCACTAGCCCTCGCCGCCAACCAGATCAAAGGCCGGGAAATCCCGGGAATCGCTCAGCGGCTGGGTTTCCTGTTCCGGGTGATCGATCCGCTGTTACTACTGGCCGCCGTGCTGGAGGTTTACTTGACTCCC
>JACUUW010000068.1 GCA_014859075.1 Desulforudis sp. | reverse complement strand
GTTAGGAAGGAGAGAAGGACGTGACGTTGTTGCCGAACATAGGAATTCCCGAGGTCATACTGATCATATTCTATTTCTTTCCGATAGTGTCTTTTATCATTGTCTTAGTTTTAGCGTGGCAGGCCATGAAGGCCTCGCAAAGACTCTGGCGGAAATAGCTGAGAATTTGAAAATCGAAATGCTGAGCCCAAAGTGTAAAGTATTTCATTGGGTTTTTAGAGGAAAATAGGGCATGTTAAAGGGAAACCCTAATCAGTATATAAAATTAGGAAGAGACGGACCGGGTTGTTTTGTTGGGTACAGTGAATGCTGAAGTAGGAGGCAGTGAAACATGGCTAAGGTATGCGTGCATTTAGCGACGGGATTTGAAGAACTGAAGTGCTCGCGGGCTTACGGTTGTCTCGAATGTGTTATTTGAAACTTTATTACTTCCAAAGGATCGGGTACGGCCCTGGAGTTTAGTTTGAGATTGGTAGAGGTATTGAAAGATGCGGATACAGCGGAAAAGGTTAAAAAGGCAATGCTGGCATAGAACAAAGGGATAACCATTAAGCTGGTGGCGGCAACGCAAGAGCATGCCGAGACTTGGTGGACCAATATCTTAAAGGTTTGAGGGTTCTGCGGTTCAGTCGCGGAACCCTTTTTGCCGCTAAAGCGAGTCATTTCTCCCCGCAAGGCCCTCCAGGACGACCCGGTCAATGAGGCGACAGCCGCATTGTCTTGCCGGCGACCACTTTCCTAGCCAACGTTTTACTGAGTACTGGTCCACTATTAGGCTGTGCGATTGAACCGAAGGCGATACGATAAAGTTAGCCGGCAGACCATTTGCTGTGCCGGGGAATAGTAGTCGTCGGTCGTCGGAAGCAGAGGAAAGCATCGGCGGCGCCGATGCGGGAAAGGAGGCTTTATACACAGTGAAATGTGCGCACTGTGGCCTGAAAATGGAGTGCAGTAAGAAGGGTCGCGATTGCCACGGAGGCACGCTGGAAGTACCGGAATACCGGGATCCGGCCGTGAGACCCTACGTTACCTACAGTGCTTTTTTGCAACACGTTTACGGCAACAACCTGACCCGCCTGCAGGAACTGATCTTCATCGGTCTGATGATGGGATACCGGCGTTTAGGGCTGGTGTATTGCGCCGGGCTCCAACGTGAAGGGCAACTGATGGTTGAGGCGCTGTCTCCTTATTTTGAGGTACATGCCGTGTGCTGTGACCACTGCCGGACGCCGGACGGGCGGTTCATTATCGACCACGACCGCAAGTTTGATGTTTATGCCCGTGACGACCGGGGCAAGGTGGACGAGTTGAACGCTTTCGGCGCACGGATGCACGTCTCGATGGGCCTGTGTATCGAGCAGGACGTTCTGTTCAACCGGCACAGTACGGTGCCGGTGAGTAACTTCGCGGTACAGGACTGGGTGTTGGGCCACAACCCGCTGGCCGTGGTCTACACTGTGTACCAGCGTAAGAAGTACCTGCAGGGCAAGGGTCTGCCCCAGGAGGGCCAACTGCGGCGGACCCGGTTGCAGGAACTGATCGTGTTCGGGCAGCGCGCCGGTTTCAAAACCATCAGTCTGGGGTTTTGTAACGGTGTGTTTGAGGAGGTCGGGGTGCTTTCCCAGATCCTCGCGCAGTACTTCATTGTGTATTCGGTTTGTTGTAAGACCAGCGGGATCGACAAAAAAGATCAGAATACGCCCTACATGAATCCGAACGCCGTGTTCGAATCCGCCTGCAACCCGGTCGGACAGGCGAAAATCGACAACCGGCTGGGTGTAGACTTATCCGTTCAATTGGGGATCTGCCTTGGCCACGACATGGCTTTCGCCACCCACACGCTGCCGCCCACGGTCACCTTCGCCCCGAAAGACCGGGTGTTGGGCCACAATACACTGGCGGCGCTCTATGCGGGGGCGCGCGTGATGGACGTGGACTACGCGGATCCGCGTCCCTACGAGGTGGCTGAACGTTACGTCGACGCCGAAGCACCGGATGGCCTTAGTGATCTGGAACGAGATGCCGGTTAAGGGTTCAGTTCCCCCTTGGACACGGGGGTGGTTCCCAAGACACACTGGAAAGCGGAGGAGGTGAAAACCGCCCCGAAAAAGACTCTCTCTAAATGCGGCTGTAATGAGTAGGGCGTGTGTGTTGACGAATGTGTAGAGGAGGAATGTGGGTTTGAAGAAAGGACCGTTGCGGAATAGAGTGGCGGTTTCCGTGCTGCTGTTGGTCATGTTCAGTTTGTTACTAGGCGCGAGCGACATCGGTGCGAGTCCGGAAACGGCTGCTACTGCGGGCGATAATCTGGGCGTGGCGGGTAGAATCGGTGAAGCCATCGCCGCCGAAGCGCCGTTGGGCACCGGCAAGGGCGAGATCAATCCGGACGCGGCGCCGGGATTTCTCGGTATCCCGGGGGCGCCGCAGGTCAGTCTGATCGTGGCTTTCCTCTGGGCGGTCTGGGTCGGCTGGATCTTCTCCACGGTAGGGGCCTTCGGCGGCATCATGGCCGGCGTGGGACATATGACCGTATTCGGCCTTGGTCCCTACGCCAATACCTTTAAGGATACGGCGCCCACGGTGAACAAACTGCTCACCGACTCGATCCGCGTATCGAACCAGTTCCTGGTCGGGCTTTCGGCCCTGGTCTCCAGTGTCAACTACTACCGGATAGGGCGCCTGGTCTGGCCGCTGGGGCTGGCCCTTGGTCTCGGTTCGGTCTTCGGCGCCGTGGCCATTCCCTGGCTGACGGGCGGCAAGATCTCCTTCGCGCAGTACCAGGGTTGGTTCGGCGTGTTTGTGTTCGTGGTCGGTGTCGTGCTGCTGTACGAGACTTCTCCCCGGGGGCAGGCCGGCAAGAAGGCCGCCAAGGAAGCGGCGGCGGCCTTTGAAACCAGCGTCAAGGAGAAAGGAACCAAGACGGAAGGGGTCAAGGTCACCAAGGTTGCCTTCCCCATGATCCACTTCACCTTCGCCGGCGTGGAGTTCAAGTTCAACGCACTGTGGCCCATCCTGGGCGGCGTCGTCATCGCCGCCATTTCCTCGTTCATCGGCGTGGGCGGCGGTTTCCTGTACGTACCGTTCCTGACCAGTATCGTCGGTCTACCTATGTTTATCGTGGCCGGCACCTCGGCCCTGACGGTCTTCATCAGCATGTGTGCGAGTATCACGGCCTACATCAAGCTGGCGGGAGCCGGCGTCTACTGGTCACTCATCGGTGTGGAACTGGTCGGCATCTTTTTCGGCTCGATGATCGGCCCGCGTACCCAGAAGTACATTCCGGATATCTGGCTTAAACGTTTGTTCGTAGTGCTGGCTATCTACGTGGGCCTCAGGTACTTCAGCCGGGGCTTCTTCGGTGTGAGTTGGGTGCCCTAAACGCAATGCGCTGACCTGGTGGTGGCGGCGGTTCCCCAATGCACGCGGGAAACCGCCGCCATCCAAAAACTTGAGGGGTTGATACCATGGCGTTCTGGCACATCCTGGACCAGGTGCTGATAGTGTTCTACCGGATCACCGGCAGTCCCGCGTTCGATTTCCTACTGGGCACCTTTCTCGTCGCGTTGCTGACGGTGGTTATCGGTGAGTTTACCATCTCCATCGCTTACCTGGTGAACCGGAAACACCTGCAGAAACTGAACGCCCGGATGGTGGAAATGAACAACGCTTCCGTGGCCGCGCTGAAATCCAGGGAAAAGGCGGAGTACAAGGCCAAGAACAAGGAGGCCAACGATGCGTTCGGCCGGGTGTTCTTCAACGCCATCGCCCTGTCGGCGGCCTGTCTCTGGCCGGTGTTCTTCGCGCTCGCCTGGATGCAACTGCGGTTCGTGGATGTCCGATTGCCGGTGACGTTCACCGGGCTGGAAGCGAATTACGTGGTTGTGTTCCTGGTCGCGTACATCCTGGCCCGGATCCTATTTGGCACCCTGCGTCCCCGGTTGCCTTACTTCCGGAAAGTTCAGCAACTACTTGACGAGCAGGCGAAAACCGCACGCAATCTGGACCGCTTTGTCGACCCCGTACCCAAGAAAAGTGAGGGTTAGGTATTTAGTCCGCTGAACCTGCGAGCTTGGTTAAAAGGAGGTGTGCACGTTGTCCGGTGAGCAGCTGGTCTCCTTACTCGTACTTCTACCGGCCGCGGTGGCGCTCGGTTGCCTGGCGGTGCGGAACGCCGCGCTGCAGCGGGTTTTGCTGGTCCCGGCCGTGGCGGCGTTGGTGGCTGCGGCGGCGGCCCTGACCTGGCGGGTCCTGGAGGGCGGGCCGTTGACCTACACGCCGGCGGCGGTGTGGAATGCCCCGGTGGCGGTGCTGGAGTATGTGCTGATCGCCTATTTCCTGTACGTGGGGGTCACGTCACGCGACCGACTGGTCCTGGGGCTGGCCGGTGTGCTGGCCGTGCTGCTGCCGGTGGTCCAGTTCGGTGTCATCGGCGGGCACGCGGCGGTGGCGCCGGTGTTTTACGTGGACGTCCTGGCCGTGGTGATGTGCCTGGTGATCTCGGTTGTCGGCGGGCTGATCGTCCTCTACGCCACCGACTACATGCCCGCCCATGAGGCGCACCTGAAACTGGCACGCACGCGGCAGCCGCAGTTTTTCTTCTGGTTTGTCCTCTTCCTGGGAGCCATGCACGGGCTGGTGTTCGCGAACAGCCTGTTGTGGCTCTTTCTTTTCTGGGAAGTGACCACCCTGTGTTGTTACCAACTGATCAGCCACGATCGTACCGCCGAAGCCCGAGTGAACGCCTTGCGCGCCCTGTGGATGAACCTGATCGGTTCGATGGCGATGGCCGTGGGAATCGGAGTGGCCTACAGCTATACCGGTACGCTCTCCATTCAAGAATTGATCGCCGGAGGTTCGGCCCCGCTGGTGCTCCTGCCGCTGGCCCTGTTCTGTCTGACCGGTTTCACCAAGGCGGCCCAGGTGCCGTTCCAGGGCTGGTTGCTCGGTGCCATGGTCGCACCCACTCCGGTGTCGGCCCTGCTGCACTCCAGCACCATGGTCAAGGCCGGGGTGTACCTGGTCCTGCGCCTGGCCCCGGGTTACGCCGATACCAGTCTTTCGCTGCTGGTCGCGGTGTTCGGGGCCTTTGTGTTTATGGTGACCTCGCTCCTGGCCATCAGTCAGCACATTTCTAAACGGGTGCTGGCGTACTCCACCATTGCGAACCTCGGCCTGATCGTGTGCTGCGCGGGGATCAACACCGATCTGGCCGTCGCGGCCGGTATCGCTTTGATCATCTTCCACGCGGTTTCCAAAGGCATGCTGTTTATGGCCGTGGGTGCCGTCGAACAGCAGATCGGCAGCCGCGACATTGAGGACATGGACGGCTTGGCGGCCCGGATGCCCCTGTTGACGGTGGCCGCAGTGATCGGCATGCTTTCCATGCTGTTCCTCCCGTTCGGCGTAGCCTTTGCCAAGTGGGCGGCGCTTGAAGCCGCCGGGGCACTGGCCGGCGGGTACCTGGCCGTGGTGGTGTTCCTGGCCGTCGGCAGCGCGGCCACCCTTGTGTTCTGGTCCAAGTGGCTGGGGCGGATGCTCGGCGAGGCGCCCGGCACCGCGGACGAGCGGAAACCGGTGTTCGCTTACGGCACCATGCTGCTGCTGGTGGCCGGGGCGGTCGGCTTGAGTATCTTTGTGGCGCCGCTGGTGACCGTGCTGGTCCAGCCGGCGCTTTCGGGCATGGGCTACGGCCAGGCCTTTGAACCGACCGGGTGGCACCTGCGTACCGCGATCGGTCTCTTCCCGCCGTGGGCGTTGTTCCTGGCGGTGGCGGCGGCTGTTTTGCTGCCGGCACTCTTCGCGCGCGGACGCGGGGGAGACCCGGACCCGGTTTATCTTTGCGGCGCGAATGTTGATGAGCGCTCCCTCCGGTTTACGGGGTTGGCCGGGGAACCGGTGCCGGTGGCTTCCGGCGGGATGTACTGGACACAAATGTTTGGCGAAAAACGCTTGACGCCGGTCAGCAACTGGGTAGGCCTGTTGATCCTGGCCGCGTTCTTGGCGGGGGTGATTCTAGGATGACTTGGGAAATTGCGGTGGCGGTGGCGGCGGTAGCGGTTGTCGGCGCACCGTTCGTTGGGGGGCTCCTGCGCGGGTTGGACCGCAAACTCACGGCCCGCCTGCAGGGGCGGATCGGGCCGCCCATCACCCAGCCGTTTTACGACTTCGGTAAACAATAGGCAAGTCGCCCGCCGTCAGTTCCCGGATGAGCATGGTGTGGGCGTGGAGTTACTTTCTGCTGACCCTGACGGCTTTCACCCTGTTTTTCCTGGAGCAGGACCTGCTGGTGGTCTTTCTGATCCTGGCCTTCGCCGGGGGCGCGCTGGCCTTCGGCGCCCTGAGCGCCCGCTCCCCCTACGCGCGTTTCGGCGCCAACCGGGAGCTGCTGCAGATGCTGGCCTACGAGCCGATTCTGCTCCTGGCGGCGGTGGCTGTCTACTTCCAGACCGGCAAGTTTACCGTTTACAGCGTGCTGGAAGCGAACCAACCACTGCTGCCCTATCTGCCCCTGGTTTTCGTGGCCGTGCTGGTCGCGCTGGGCATCAAGTTGCGAAAGTCACCCTTTGACATCGCGGCCTCCGAGCACGCCCACCAGGAGCTGGTCCGTGGCGTTTATACCGAGTACTCGGGGCGTTTTCTGGCGCTCATTGAGCTGACCCACTGGTACGAACTGATCCTGCTGCTGGCCTTTATCACCCTGTTCTGGGTGCAGCCGCTGTGGGTGGGGTTGTTGATCGCCCTGGGCGTCTATTTCCTGGAAATCTGGATCGACAACATGGCCGCCCGCCTGCGCTGGTCCTGGATGGTCGGTACGAGCTGGATCGTGGGTATCGGTTTTATCGTGGTGAATCTCGTCCTGCTGTCGACCCTGGGCTAGGATAGGAGTTTCCGTTGGAAAGGAGTGGGGCTTGATGGGTTTCCTAGCACGCGCCCGGGTGAAGTCCCCCTGGATTTTACACTACTGCACCGGGGGCTGCAACGGTTGCGATATCGAAATCCTGGCCTGCCTGACACCACTGTACGATGTGGAGCGCTTCGGTATGCTGAACATCGGCAATCCGAAACACGCCGACGTGCTGATGATCACCGGGCCGGGTAACTGGAAAAACCGTGAGGTACTGCAAAACCTGTACGCGCAGACGCCGGACCCCAAGGTGGTAATCGCGGTCGGCAGCTGCGCGGCCACCGGCGGGGTTTTTCACAACTGCGACAACATCCTGGGCGGGGTGGATCAGATGATCCCGGTCGACGTTTACGTCCGGGGCTGCGCCGCCCGTCCGGAAGCGATAATAGACGGGGTGATTATGGCCTTGCAGAAACTGGAGCGCAAAGGAAGCGGAGGTGGACGGTATGCAGCAGGTGCCCGTTGAGGCGGACCGGGATACCGTGGTCGGTCCGGAGGAGCTGGTGCCGGCGGTTGAGCGCCTGGTTGCGGCGGGGACCCGCTTGACCACCATGGTCTGTCTGGATGTGGACCCGGAATTTGAGCTGATCTACCTGTTTCAGCAGTCGACGCTGGAACTCGTCAGGCTGCGGGTGCGGATCGGGAAGGGGCAGGCTGTACCGAGTATTTCGTCGGTCCTGCTCGGCGCCGCCTTGATTGAAAACGAGATCAAGGAGTTCTTCGGGGTGGAGTTCACCGATTTGGCCCTTGATTTTCAGTGCCGCATGCTGATGGCGGCGGGCAGCCCCAAAACGCCGCTGCTCAAGATCACGGCGGAGTCCAAGTTCGGGGGGGTGGAATAATGGCGCGGGTGACCTTTCCCTTCGGCCCGCAGCACCCGGTGCTGCCGGAGGCGATTCAACTGCAGCTGACCTGTGAGGACGAACGCGTCGTGGAAGTGCTGCCGGTCATCGGCTACATGCACCGGGGCATTGAAAAGGCGGCGGAACGCAACCAGTACCCCCATAACGTTTTTTTGTGTGAGCGTATCTGCGGCATTTGCAGCTTCATTCACGCCCTCACCTACTGCGAGCTGATGGAAGGCATGATGCGGGTGGAAGTGCCGCCGCGGGCCAAATACCTGCGGACAGCCTGGAGCGAGTTGTCCCGGATCCACAGCCACATGCTCTGGCTGGGCCTTTTGGCCGATTCGTTCGGCTTTGAGAGCCTCTTTATGCAGTGTTGGCGGGCGCGGGAGATTATCCTGGACATTCTGGAAATGACCACCGGCCAGCGGGTGATTCAGTCCTCGTGCACCATCGGCGGTGTCCGGTGGGATATCGACACCGAAACGGCGGCCGAGGTGCGCCGCCGGCTGGATAATTTTGACCGGGAACTGCAGAGTGTCCGGCCGGTGTTCACCAGTGACTACACGGTGAAAGCCCGGACGGTGGGCAAGGGGATCCTGCCCCGCGAACAGGCCTGGAGTTTGGGGGCGGTGGGCCCCACGCTCCGGGGGAGCGGCTGGGCGTACGACGCCCGCACGCTCGGCTATGCCGCCTATGGTGAACTCGAATTTGAACCAGTGGTCGAAAACGGCGGTGATGCTTACGCCCGGATGATGGTGCGGTTGCGGGAGGTCGGGCAGTCGGTGGAACTGGTCCGGCAAGCGCTGGACCGGATGCCCGCGGGGGAACTGGCCGTGACGGTGAAACGCTTCCCCGAAGGGGAAGGCAATATCCGCGTGGAACAGCCGCGCGGCGAGTTGGTGGAGTATGCCCGCGGTAACGGCACGGTCCGTTTGGAGCGGCTTAAAGTCCGCACGCCGACCTTTGCGAACATCCCCACGCTGCTGGTGATGCTGCCCGAGTGTGAAGTGGCGGATGTGCCCGTGATCACCCTCTCCATTGACCCGTGCATCGCCTGCACGGAACGCTGACCCGGGAGGTGAAAACATGCCGTTGATGAGCGGAAACCTGATCAGAAACCTTCTTGGCGGTCCGGTAACCCGCCCCTACCCGCTGGTGAAAAGGCGGCCCTTTCCCCGGACCCGGGCCCGGTTGCTTTACGATCCGGCCAGGTGCACGTATTGCGGCATCTGTGCGAACATTTGTCCAGCTAATGCAATAGCTATGAAGGAAGAACGGGACAGTCTGAGTATCGAACGCATCTACGATTCCTTCTCCTGCATTTACTGCGCGCGGTGTGCCGAATTCTGCCCGGACAGTGCGCTCCAAATGGACGTTGTATACCTGGAGTCCGCCGACGCGAAGACACTGACAAGCTCCAGCAGCCGATAGGGCAAAACTCTGCCTCAAAAGCAGGACTCCGCCCCTCTTTTTGTCGAATATAAATACAACCCTCAATGAAGGGGTGTGCTTGTCAGTGTCGAGTGTTTTGGACAATCCACCAAGGCTGTCGGAAGTACTAA
>JACUUW010000067.1 GCA_014859075.1 Desulforudis sp. | reverse complement strand
GCATGGCCTGTGTTACGGTTTGGGCCATAGCTGCCGACAAAAGCAAGGAAGCGGCCCCATGGAAATCAGCTGGTCTTTCATCTGGCCGATATTCTCGTTCGTCCAGTCGGCAGGGGCGATATTGTGCTCCATCGCCGCGTTTTCAGCGGGAAGGCCGAGCGCGTCCCAGCCCATCGGGTTCAGCACATTATAGCCCTGTGCCTTGCGGAAACGCGCGACAACATCGGATAGCGTGTAATTGCGCACATGCCCGACATGAATACGGCCCGAGGGGTAAGGAAGCATGGCAAGGACGTAGTATTTCTCCTTGCTTTCATCTTCTGTGACTTCAAAGCAACGCCGGTCTTGCCAGGCGCTGCGCCATTTTTCTTCGGTTTCCCGTATGTTATATCTCTTATTGCTCATAAATAAGAGATTTAGCCGAAAACTGCCCAAACGGCAAGTTTGAAATTATCGGAAATCTATGGTTGTTGCGAAGATAGCGGGAACGTGCCGCCGAGCGAGGCGCGGTTGCCGCAATAATCGCGGCAGTCACTACCGGCTTCATAATCCTGCTGGAAGTGAACGCTACCGCCCTTGACCGTGATATCCACCTTACAGATGCCCTCGCCATATTCGCTTTGCCGCTCGAAACGCCAGCTCTGTGCGCCTGTCTGCCGCGCAACACCTTCGGCGGAGCAGCTATGGCCGTTAAAAGCGTTCGTAAAGATATTGAAGGCCAGATCACCGTTATCCTGCGGCGTAAGGGTGAGCGTGTCCGTAACGGCGGTCGGCTCGATACACATATCCTGCCCCTCGACATATTGATCCGGTGACGGACAATCCGCCGGACCGGCAGGGCGGGCATTTGTGATGATGCCCGAATCGCGGGGAACAGCATAATCACCCGCCAGATTTAGCGGCGCTGCCTGTGTTGCGCAGGCCGCCAATATAAAGGCTGTACCAAGAACCGAAATATAGCCGCGCGCCGAATCAAACATCTTTATAATCCTTATTTGAAGATACGAAGGAAGGATAGGAATTTCAACGCCACTTTCCAACCTATCCTCGTGAAAACGGTACTCCCAGTTGATCTGTTTGGCAAGACTTTTCCTGATTATAAAGATGCGTCAGCTAGATCGTCATACCGGCATGGATTGCCGGTATCCAGTGCACAGGGATGTGTTTGGATTGCCTTCCTTGGCGTTTGGGTTCCGGCAATCCTTGCCGGAACGACGGCTTTTCTGGTTAGCTGAACAATCTTTATAATCAGGAGACTTTTTGACTGTTTCCTCGGTATCTGAGGATGTAGACTCAACTATTGTGGGATTTTTGGGCGTGAATGATGCCTTTCAGACCGTTATCTGAAACCTGCAGGCGACAGCACCTCTGCCCGTCAGAATGACCTACTGGCATTGGCGCCGTGAGGCTACCAGCTCACAGTTTGATCGAACTCAAACTCCGGCACGGGTTCCACTTGTTCCGATTCATTGAGATCGGTTTGATCAAAATCCTCGTCAAACCAGTCCGGTGGTCCACGGGCAAGCGCGATTTGGGGCGGTGTGACCGGTTCACCGATATGATTCAGAATGCGCTGAATCGGATCCGCCTCTGTGAGAAACGCAACGATCGTTAACTCGCCACCACATTGAGGACAAACCAGTGGGAGAACTTCATAGATCCGGGCAATCAGCATTGCCCAAAGGTAAGCAGTAGAGGATGGTCTGTTCGTGCCTGTCTCCGGCGAGTCTTCTGTCGCTCTCTGCAGTTGATCGGTTGAGACGACTTCATCACCCAGAGGCAATCCGGCATAGGCTGTCACAGTTTGGCGTAACGGGGCGTTTGGTGCCAGGACACCGTGATAGCGATGGCGATGCTTGCGCGGCGGTGGAATCAGCCGGGCAAGCTGGTCCAAAAACTCAAGCGGTGTGAGATGCAGAACGGTTTGTCCATCGAGCCTGGGTTTCGGGAGACGGTAAAGTAGCCGCTGATCCTTTTCAATCCACTGGAGCCGCTCGCTGGCAAAGATGGGGCGGGCGCAGTAGCGAAACAATCGTTCCAGCCCGGCACGATCCCAGGCGGCTACCGTCACGTCGGCATGTCATGAAAAACCACCCTCATGCCCCCACTCGCGCATCGCGTCCACGTTTTCTGACGAAAGCAGTTTGCGCCGCTTGAACAGACTAAGCACCCGTTTCCTGACTTCAGCTTGCACCTGCGCGATGGCTTCCGGCGTTATGGCTGCCTCGTCAAACCGTAGCGCTTCATCTGCGGCACTGAACACGCCATCAATGACGCAGCAGTGGAAGTGGATGTTCCCATTCAACGCCGAACCAAACCGATGAACAAAAGTCACCGCTCCCAGCCGGGCATTGACCGGCGCATCCGGGCAGCTCAATTGCAGCGTTTTCTCCACGGCGGAAAGACGCATCAGCCCCATTTTCACCGGTGAGGACGTCGATATTTTGGGCGAGGCGTTTCTGCGGGCCGTAGGCTTTAAGACCACTTTAACAGTGGGACGGCACATGGTAAATACGCCATTCGCCAATCCCGCCGACGCATTTTTGATTCCAACTTTGTTTGAAGGAATATCCTTCAACAATCAGACTATTCCTTACCTATCCTTGAGTGCACATTATTTGACGAAAATAAAGGATCGGCCGAGCAACGAATTCCTAAATGTCGGGGAGTTCTCGGCCAATCGATTGGGTATTCCCACGGAGAAGACCAAGGGCACTATTATAGGAAATGCCACTTACACGATCGGTACTTTAAGTTTGGAAGGGTGGTTTTATCAGTTTGCAGATTTATTCAATATGGGCTTGGTACAGGCCAATTACGATTTTCCTGAAATTCACGGATTACGCATTTATTTAGGTGCACAAGGGGTGTTACAGAAGGACGAGGGAAGAAGGTTGCTAGGAGTGGTCGACACTCTGGCCTACGGGTTAAAAATTGGTGCCGTCAAAGGCCCTGCTGAGCTGATATTGTCCTATAATAGTGTATCGGACAGGCCCGACGCATTCAGGAATGGTGCCATCTTGGCTCCTTACAGTTTTTCGAATACAACACTTTTTACCAACAACATCGTTAGCTCCCTGGAAAATAGTGATTCAGGGGATGTCTACAAGGCTTTATTAAGTTACCGAGTGGCTCCCAACTTGACGTTTTTGGTTAGCCATGCAGTATTCAAGTTCAATAATAAAGCGGATGTGTCGGAAACTGATATCGATTGGCGATATGGCCTGGATCGGATAGCTAAGGGTCTGTCGTTTCGGAACAGAATCGGAATTATCACATCGGATACCAAAGGCTCGGATATGCTGGATATACGCGTGCAGTTCGAATATCTATTTTAGTCCTACCGATTTTGGAAATCAGATTCGCCTAAGAAGCACCGTACCTCCACGGAGAATATACTTATGAACAAATCCATTGGAAGTCAAGCAGGCAAGCTCAACAGTGGGGTTCCGGTCAGACCGTCGGAGCTGCTTGGTGTTTTTCCTTACCGCTACGCAGACCTCCACGACCCAGGCCGTCTGGCGTCCTTGCTGCACACTTTCGACGCCGCGACGAGGGAAGAGGACCCGGCATTGTTCGCCGAGTTCGAAGCCTATCGGGCCTGTCAAGGCGCGGGCATGGCTCCGGAGGCGATTTCCGATCTTCTGGTACGCATGGCGCCCAAGGTCGGGGCTTTCGTGGCGCAGCTGTTCAATGCGGACGAGGCCCGCCGGGCGCAGATGGAGGAGATCCGCGCCGAGTTCGACAATGTTTTCGTCTACCGCAACGAAATCGTCGGCAAACTCGCCGCCCGCTTCAAGGGGGAGAGCCCGGCGGACTGGGATATCGAGGACCTGAGCCGCTGTTTCGAGGTATTGCTGCGGGCCACAGCCGACCCCGATCGGCTGGCGCAGGACCGGGAAGGGGCGGTGAGCGCCCTGGCCGCCCGGCTGTGGCGGCTGTCCTGCCATTTCGAGGCCCTTGCCGCAGGGGAGGCGGGGGAATGCAGCACCGCCGAGGCCGATGTGGCCGACATGCGCGCAAAGCTCGAAGCCTCTTCCGACGCTGCAGGTCTTTTCGCCGAAGCCTTGGGGCAGGGGAGCGACGGGGATTTCGTCACCGGCCTGCTCGATCTGGTGTGCCGCTGGAGCTTCGCTGCCGGGCGGGTGCCGGTACTGAAGGACGCGGTGGCCGGCTGGCTCAGCTTCAAGACTCCGGCCAAGACCGACTTCACTCATCTGGTGGCGCATGACAGCCGCAGGGACGACGGCTATGGGGTATGGGCCGCACTGCCCGGGCACCACCGCCGCCGCGACGGTTTCGCCCTCACCGACAAGCGCTTCGGCGAACGCCGGGTACTGTACGAAGTGGACCACTGCATCTACTGCCACGACCGCGACACCGACTCCTGCTCCAAGGGCATGCGCAACAAAAAGGACGGCAGCTACAAGAACAATCCCCTGGGCGTCCCCATCACCGGCTGTCCCCTGGAGGAGAAGATCTCGGAGATGCATGTGGTCAAGCGCCAGGGCGACAACATCGGTGCCCTGGCCCTGATCGTGGTCGACAATCCCCTGTGCCCCGGTACCGGCCACCGCATCTGCAACGACTGCATGAAAGGCTGCATCTACCAGAAGACCGAGCCGGTGGACATCCCCCAGATCGAAACCAACGTCCTCACCGACGTCCTGTTCATGCCCTGGGGCTTCGAGATCTACAGCCTCTTGACCCGCTGGAACCCCCTCAACGTCAAGCGCCCCGTGGCGCTGCCCTACAACGGCAAGAACGTGCTGGTGGCGGGCATGGGGCCGGCGGGTTACACCCTGTCCCATTATCTGCTCAACGAAGGCTTCGGTGTGGTGGGCATCGACGGCCTCAAAATCGAACCTTTGCCCAGGGAACTCATCGGCGATGGAAACACGCCGCCGCGGCCCATCCGCGATTTCAAGGAACTCTACGAGGACCTCGACAAGCGCGTCATGCTCGGCTTCGGCGGCGTCGCCGAATACGGCATCACCGTGCGCTGGGACAAGAACTTCCTCAAGGTCATCTACCTCAACCTGCTGCGCCACCGGGCCTTTCGCTGCTACGGCGGCGTGCGCTTCGGCGGCACTCTCACGGTCAACGAAGCCTGGGACCTGGGATTCGACCACATCGCCATCGCCTCCGGCGCCGGCAAGCCCACCATCATCGGCCTCAAGAACAACCTTATTCGCGGCATCCGCAAGGCCTCGGACTTCCTCATGGCCCTGCAGCTCACCGGCGCGGCCAAGGAATCCACCCTGGCCAACTTGCAGGTGCGCTTGCCCGCCGGGGTCATTGGCGGCGGCCTCACCGCCATCGACACCGCCACCGAGCTTCTAGCCTATTATCCGGGGCAAGTGACGAAAATCCTCCACCGCTACGAAAAACTCGCGGCCGTCTACGGCGAAGAGACCGTGCGGTCCCGCTACGACCAGGAGGAACTCGCCATTCTCGACGAGTTTTTGGCCCACGGCCGGGTGATCCAAGCCGAGCGCGACCGCGCCGCAGCCAGAGGGGAAACCCCGGACTTTTTGCCCCTCCTGGAACAGTGGGGCGGGGTGACTCTTTACTACCGCAAAGGCATCAAGGACTCACCGGCCTACCGCCAGAACCACGAAGAGATCGCCAAGGCCCTGGAGGAGGGCATCGTCCTGGCCGAAGGCATGAGCCCCCTGGAAGCGTTGGAGGACAGCTTCGGCCATCTTTCCGCCGTGCGCTTCGAGAAACTCGAGGAACAGGACGGAAAATGGCGCAGGGTCGAGGAACTGGAAGTGCCCCTGCGCAGCCTGTTCATCGCCGCCGGCACGTCCCCCAACACCATCTACGAATCCGAGCACCCGGACACTTTCGAGATGGACCACAAGTTCTACAGGCGTTTCGAGCCCCAATGGCTCAAGGACGACCCCGACCTCATGCCGGTGGAAGACACCGCCTGGCCCAAGATCGGCAAACCCGCGCCCTTCACCTCCTACCACAGAAGCGGCCGCTACATCACTTTCTACGGCGACAACCACCCGGTCTATGCCGGCAACGTGGTCAAAGCCATGGCCAGCGCCAAGGACGGCTATCCTTACGTGGTCAGGCTGTTCGAGAAGGACCTCGCGGCCCTCGACCCCGCGGCCCAGGACGCGCGCGACGCGGCGCTTTCGGGCTTTCAGCACGAGCTCGACGACCTGTTGATCGGCCGCATCGTCAGCATCAACCGCCTCACCTCCACCATCATCGAAGTGATCGTGCGCGCCCCCATGGCGGCGCGTAAGTTCGCCCCCGGGCAGTTCTACCGGGTGCAGAACTTCGAAGCCCTGGCCCCGGTGGTGGAAGGCACCGTCCTGGCCTCCGAAGGGGTGGCCCTCACCGGCGCCTGGGTGGACAAGGCCAACGGCCTGATCTCCCTTATCGCCCTGGAAATGGGCAGTTCCACCCGTCTGTGCGCCACCTGGCGGGCGGGGGATCCCATCGTGGTTATGGGCGTCACCGGCGCCCCCACTGACATCCCCTCGGGCCGCACCGTGCTGCTGGTGGGCGGCGGCCTCGGCAACGCCGTGCTGTTCTCCATCGGCAAGGCCCTGCGGGCGGCGGGCAACGAAGTGATCTACTTCGCCGGCTACCGCAACCGTGAGGACCTGTTCAAGGTGGAAGAGATCGAGGCCGCCTCCGACCTCATCGTCTGGGCCGTGGACAAACGTCCCGACAACGATCCGATCCCTGTCACGAGGCCCCAGGACAAGACCTTCGTCGGGAATATCGTCGAGGCCATGCTGGCCTATGCCAGGGGGGACTTGGGCGAGACGCCGATTCATCTCGACGATGTCGACCACATGATCGTCATCGGCTCGGACCGCATGATGGCGGCGGTGAAACAGGCTCGCTTCGGCGTGCTCGAGCCCTATCTCAAGGCCCACCACGAAGCCATCGGCTCCATCAACTCCCCCATGCAGTGCATGATGAAGGGGGTGTGCGCCCAATGTCTGTGCAAACACGTGGACCCCGAGACCGGCGAGGAATATTTCGTCTACTCCTGCAACAACCAGGACCAGGAGCTGGACCGCGTGGACTTCCCCAACCTCTACGCACGCCTTCGACAGAACTCGGTGCAGGAGAAACTCTCCAGCCTGTGGCTCGATTATCTGCTGAAACAGACTCAGGGTTAACGTGAAAGAACAGTCGTAGGCCAGGGTGCGAAGCTCCCTGGCAAAGCCCCTGTGATATACCCGCCAGGTAGCCTTCGGCAAACTGGCCTACGGGGGGTTGCCGTCCCCACGATCTTTCATGACCCGGGGCGGTCGCGACCATGATCGTTAGCATGAAAATACGCCGCCCGCGTCATGGCCCCTGGGACGGCCCGGTAGCGGCTATGCGGGAGACGCCGTAAACCCGTCCGTGGGGGGCTCGACGGCCGCCTCCTAAGCGGCCGACGCTCCCCCATACCTGCTACCCGCCGTCTTTCATCGTCCGGAGTGGCGCGGCTGCCATGATCGTTAGCGGCAGTTTGCCGTGCTTCGGCGGGTCGGAATTGTCAGAGGTTCTGGATTTGATCAGCCGGCGTTGCCTCGTTCACAGTACAGAAGACTGAAGGCATTCCCGTTCAATAGAGGCCACTATCAGTCATCTGTCCTCAGTCATCTGAATCGCAGACGGTCTCGAACCCGGCCTCCCCGCTCCAGGCCTCCTCGGCAAGCGTCCGGTCTCGGAGACGCGCTCGACAATCTGGCGGGCAAATGGGCAGCGGTTCACGGCCCGATACTTGACCGCTCTGCACGTGAAAGAGGATAGTGGAAACAGGTGGGGCAAAATGACCCTTTCCAGAGTTGGCATCGATCGTGATTGTTTTTTTTCGACGCGGCAACGCCTCGGGCATCCATCCTGCGGTCCTTCTCGCCCTGGAGGCGGCCAACGGCGCCCATGCAGCGCCTTACGGCGGGGATGAGATCACCGCCCGGGCCGAAACCTGTTCCGTAACCATTTCGGCGACGGGGCCCGTGTCTTTTTCGTGACAACGGGCACCGCCGCCAACGTGATCGGGCTGCGGGCCGTGACCCACTCTTTTCAGTCGGTCATTTGCGCCGATACATCCCACCTGCACAAGGACGAGTGCGGGGCTCCCGAATATTTTCTCGGTTCCAAACTGCTGATCGCCGAGGCTGATCAAGGCAAGCTCACGGTTCCGGCTGTCGAGCCGCTGTTGGCCGACAGGCACATGGTGCACCGGGTCCAGCCCAAAGTGCTTTCCATCGCCCAATGCACCGAATACGGGACTGTTTACAGTCCCGACGAAATCGCGGCCTTGGCCCGGTTTTGCCATGACAACGGTCTGTTGCTGCACATGGACGGAGCCCGCTTGTGCAATGCGGCGGCGGGCCTGGACCTTTCCCTTCGCCAACTGACCACGGATGCGGGCGTCGATCTGCTCTCCTTCGGCGTCACCAAGAACGGTGCCCTGGCGGCGGAATCGGTGGTGGTACTGAATCCCGAATGTGCGCCCGATCTGGCCTATTATCGCAAGCAGGGCATGCAGCTGCTGTCGAAAATGCGTTTCGTCTCGGTGCAATTCACCGCCTTGCTGGAAGATAACCTGTGGCGGGAGAACGCCCTTCATGCCAATACCATGGCCAGGCGATTGGCCGACGGGGTCGTCGACATTCCGGGCGTGGAACTGGTCGTACCGCAACAAACCAATGGGGTGTTTGCGCGGGTTTCGGAGGTGATCATCAAGGCCGTTCAGCCCCGGGTCGCGTTCAATGTGTGGGAGAGTGCCACATCGACCGTACGCTGGATGACCTCGTTCGACACGACGCGAGAGGATATCGATCATTTCGTGAAACTGATCAGGCTGAATGCCTGATCCGCAATTTGTCCCATGGGTCGTTTTCGGGGGCTTACAAAGCGAGAAGGCGTTGAGCCCCGTCGGGGATGTTGTCTGCGGCCTGAACGGCCGCCAGCGCCCAAGGATGGGGGCACGGTGTTCCCCCGCCAGACGGCACCCGACCCTTTCGCTCAATGCCGCTCATTGGTGCGGGCAAGGGTAGGCCAGGTTTGCCTTTTCACGACCCAGCGAATGGATATGACCAACGGGAAACCGTGAGGCTTTGAAGTCAGGAGTGCAGCCCATGAATTATCGCGAAATATTGCGAAACTTGGTGGCTTTTCCCACCGTATCCAGCGACTCCAACCTGGCACTGATCGATTATGTGCGGGATTGGCTGGAGTCTTGCGGATTTACAACGCGGTGCCAGTACAATGCCGAGGGAGACAAGGCCAATTTGATTGCCCGCCTGGGGCCGGAGCGGGATGGGGGCATCCTGCTGGCCGGGCATACGGACGTTGTGCCCGTTGCGGACCAAGATTGGAATTCAGATCCCTTCCTTCTGGCATAAGTATCTACACAAGTTTTCCAGAAAAATGGCATGATATCGCATGATTT
>JACUUW010000290.1 GCA_014859075.1 Desulforudis sp. | reverse complement strand
GATCTTGTGGTTGGTGATGAACACCACCGAACGCTTCCAGGCGGCTACAAGGTTGACGATGGTGTCGTGGTGCACCACGCGCCCCCACATGCGGAGCAGGATGTAGACCAGTTCCTCCCGCGTCACCCCCTGCTTGGGCCGGAACGTGCCGTCCGGGTAGCCGGCCACCAGGCCCAATTCGGCGGCCTGCTCGATCAGATGTGGATACCACGCTTTATCAAGGTCGGTGAACATACCTTCCTCCCCTTTCTGTTGGCCCACCAGCAGCCGAAAAAACTTAGCCCAGGGAATCTTGTGCCCTGGGCATTGGGTCGCCGCGAAGTCCTTGTGCTCGTTTAGCGGCAGTTTGGAGTGCCGCCTTCGGATGTCGTTCACCAGCCAGGCCAGGGCGCGGAGTTGCGCGTCCGCCGGGGGATGCCGGGTGAAATTGCCGGAGAGACATATGCCGATGCTGACGTGATTTTGACCCTTGCAGTGTGCACCTTCGGCCCACTCCGGGCGGCCCCGGACGATCTGCCCACTCGTTTCGACGAAGTAGTGATAGCCGATGCCATGGAATCCGCGGTTCAGATGTCCCTGATGCACCTGCGGGGCGGTCATGGCCACGGGTGCGCCGTCGTGGTGCAGGATCATCCTTTCGGTGCGCGACCGGGCTTTCAACTCCCCCGTCCAGCGCCAATTAGGTTCGTGGATCACGGTCAGCCACCCCCCAGCGCCTTTCCCGCCAGCCACCCGCAGGCGGCGGTCAGGGTCGCAATGGCAAACACGGCCCAGTTGGGGAGCCGTGCTTGCAGTTGCCACAGTTTTTCGTCCACGCCGGGCCGCCACTTTTCCAGGCCTGCGATCCGAGCGTTGTGGTCAGACGATTCCTGGAAAGGGGGAAGTGACATGGAAAGCGGAATCATTGAATATGTCGTTACGGAGGCTTTAATCCTGATCCCGGCGCTCTGGATCATCGGCGCGTTTCTTAAAAAGACGCCGTACGTCCAGGACTGGTACATCCCCTGGGTGCTCCTGGCACTCGGCATCGGCGGCGGCCTGGCGCTCCTGGGAGTCAACCCCGAGGCCGTAATCCAGGGAGTACTCGTCACCGGCGCGGCGGTGCTCGGCTACCAACTGCTGAAGCAGACCGTAGAGCGTGATGGCTAACCCCTACGCCCGCATCCCCTTCTGCCCCAAGTGCGGCTACCCGTACAGGAGACGGCGGCCGTCCTGCCGGTGTCCCGAGGCGTGGGCGGACTGGCGGGAAAGGGAGAGGGAGGAGAGGGAGCGGAAAAAACTGGCGAAACAGCGGGAGAATGTGGTAGAATACGGCTGACAGACACGTAGCCTTTCGGCACCCAGGAGCGGGCCGGGCCGGATAAACCGCCACCGCCCTGCAACGAATCAACCCCCGCCGATTGCAAGCGCAACCGGCGGAGCCAATCAACTCCTTGTGGTTGCGCGGCAACTGCAAGCACCGGCCCCTCTTCGGAGGGGCTGTTTTATTTTTCTGGGCGAAAATACAATAAGCGGCTTCTTATTGTAGTGGGCTTAAACACTCCCGAGACGTGCACCAGGTTGCCGCACAAGCGGCGCAAACCGCCGGGGGTATACCTACCCCTTC
>JACUUW010000308.1 GCA_014859075.1 Desulforudis sp. | reverse complement strand
CGCGGTGCAAGCGGTGATCAAGGCGCACCGCCGTCAAGCCACGACGGGCCGGGAGGGGATGATCGGGGCCGTCGGGGTGACGTTGACGGCACTTGAGCCTAAAGGCACGGTGCTGTTCCAAGGGGAGCGTTGGGGCGCCCGTACCGAAGACGGTCCCATCGGCGTTGATGAGGAAGTGGTGGTGTTGCGTACGGAAGGCCTGAATCTGATTGTACGCCGCCGTGAGAACCCTGAAGACATTTAAGGATGTCCGCGAGGTGGAATTTGTGGTTATACTGGGGGTGTAAGAATTCCAAGGAATGGCACCCGTTTTAATTCTGTTAAGGGGGTATTGCGATGTTTCTGGATTTTCTTCTTTTCTGGGGCGTAATCATCGCCCTGGCCATCCTGTTCTTCTCTTCGGCGATCCGGATCGTGCAGGAATATGAGCGGGGCGTGATTTTCCGGTTGGGACGTTTCGTGGGGGCCCGGGGTCCCGGATTGTTCTTCATCATTCCGATCGTTGAGCGGATGGAGAAGGTGGATCTTCGGGTAGTGACCGCCGACGTGCCGACCCAGGAGGCGATCACCCGGGATAACGTGACCGTGAAGGTGAACGCCGTGATCTACTTCCGGGTCGTCGACCCGGGACATGCCGTTCTAAAGGTGGTGGATCACATCCGAGCTACCTCACAATTGGCTCAAACTACGCTGCGGAGCGTGCTCGGTCAAAGTGAATTGGACGAGCTGTTGGCCCAGCGCGATCAGATCAACGTGCGCCTGCAGAAGATAATTGACGAAGGCACCGAACCCTGGGGCGTGAAAGTGAGCCTGGTCGAGGTGCGCGACGTGGAATTGCCGCAATCACTACAGCGGGCAATGGCCGCCCAGGCCTCGGCGGAAAGGGAGAGACGGGCCAAGGTCATTCACGCCGACGGTGAATTCCAAGCGGCTCAGAAGCTGGCCGACGCTGCGGAGATCATCGGTACACAGCCCGCGGCGATGCAGTTGCGTTACCTGCAGACGCTGACCGAGATTTCGGGGGACAAGTCCAACACCATCGTCTTCCCGTTGCCGGTCGACCTGATGGGCACGATTATGGACAAAATCTTCCCGGGAGAGAAAAAGTAGTCCTGCTACCTGAAAAGTCGGTTTTAAGGTCCGTTTCATCCATGTTCAGCGCCTGAGTCCAGACTCAGGCCCGTTTCTGTGGCGTTACGGTCAAATTTTTTGACCCGGTGGCAGGAAAAAGGGTTTGTCCGGCGAAGCCGTTATAATACGGGAAAACACTCTAACACCTCCGAGCCTGGGAACCTAAGGCTGTTGGCTATGGGCCCGGGCCGATAGGGTGCGGCGGGAAACCGCCGCGCCTCCCAGTGGAAAGGATGGTGAGCGTTTTGTATTTGCAGACGGGTCGGGTCCTGAGCGGTGGTGGCCCCGGTTTTTTGTTGGCGGCACCGAAGGTCGGCTTTACGGCGGGTGATGGAAACCATGCGTGACGGCTTTGAACGGCAGATAACATACTTGCGCGTTTCACTCACCGAACGGTGCAACCTGAACTGCTTCTACTGCAGGCCCGGTGAGGGAAAGGTACCCGAACGCGACGGGATGTTGCTGAATGACCTGGTAAAGGTGATCCGCGCCGGGGCCCGGGTGGGGATTCGAAAAGTGCGCCTGACCGGAGGGGAGCCCCTGGTCCGTCCGGATCTGGCCGAGTTGGTGTCTGCCCTGGCTGCAATACCCGAGATCGACGATATTGCGTTGACCACGAACGGATGTCTCCTTTCCGCCCAGGCGCGCGCACTGAAGGAAGCCGGACTGAAGCGGGTCAACATCAGCCTGGATACGTTGCGTCCGGAGCGCTTCCGAGCCATCACCCGCAACGGGGAATGGTCCCGGGCTTGGGCGGGGGTGGAAGCCGCACTGGCATGCGACCTGCATCCGGTGAAGCTGAACATGGTGATGATGCGGGGTATCAACGACGACGAGGTGGAGAATTTCGTCGGCCTGGCCAAGGATCGGCCGCTCCACGTCCGGTTTATTGAAATCATGCCGATTGGGGCCAGCAGCCAATGGGCCACCGACCGCCTGGTACCGGCCGACCAGATCAGGCAAGCCATCGCCGACCGGTATGGTCCGCTGAAACCGGTGAAACCGGCGGGAGGCGACGGCCCCGCACGTTGCTGGACAATTCCGGGCTTTAAGGGTTCGGTGGGGTTCATTGCGCCGCTAAGTGATTATTATTGTCCTTCTTGTAACCGGTTGCGTCTCACGGCGGCCGGCACCTTACGTCCCTGCCTCTGCAAGGGGGACGAGATCGATCTGGCCGCAGCCCTTGCCCGCGGGGCGGACGAGGACGAACTGATCAGACTGATCGTGCAGGCCATCGCCCGGAAGCCGCAGGGTCATCCGGAACACGAGATCCTTCCGGTGAAGGACCGGTTTATGTCCCAGATAGGGGGGTAAGCCACAAAACAGCGCAATCATTGAGGTCGGTTAAATTTTGGGGTTTCGGCATGGGACCGAACCCTGGTTTTTTTGATCATCCCTGAGGGGTTGCCTAAATTTACAGTATAAAACAAATTGTGATGGTTATTAGTAACAAGGTTTATCTTTGGTTTGCAGGATATGAGCGGAGTATAGAGAAAATCTTTAGGACATAGCTTGGATAAAGATACTTTTCAAAGATGCGGTCAGTGAATAAGCAAAAAATTGTATCTATTTCACTAAGTTTTGATCACCATTCTGTTGTTGATTGTCGGTTCTTATTATCCATAGGCGAATGAGAAGGGACAAAATGACTGCAAGTAATTGTCTCCTAATAATGTATCAATCCACTGGGGGGTGGCACCCACTGATGAAGTGTGGTGACAACGGTGTTGGTTTTTTGGGGGGGTGAGTCATGCCATGACCGAATGGGGCGACGGTCGCCTTTTTGGAGGGTGTTGTACGCAGCATCTCCAAGCAGGTATACGGCAAGGGTCCGCGTGACATCCACTCGATCTGCCAGGGGAACGTCTATGTGATCCATTGTTTCGGGGTGCTCTCTCCATTGGAAGCCAGGTTGGCGGACCAGGGAGGGGACGGCCGGGACACTCTGGCAAGGGTGCGCCAGAAGATATTTGCTGAGGAGCGGGAAATGATCACCCAAGAGCTTGAGGCCAAGGATATCGTGGTAGAGACCATTCTCCAGGATTTCTGTTGCGTCAAAGACGAACGTATTCTGGTAATCGTTACCAAGGAGTAATACTGCTCCCATAAAAACCGGTTAGAGAACTGAAGGGCTCGGATAGCCAGTCGGTGCTAGAACCTGTTCCAAGAAGGAATAGCTTTTCGCAGGAAAAGAGATTCCTTCCAGGCGCGGGTTTTTTGGTTTCCGGGGGGTTGTTCTTTAAGGTCTTTTCAGGAGGTGGTGCCTAAAGGGGACACGTTACGGAGATCCGCACATTTTGGAGTCTTGAGATACAACGTCACGGAGGTGAAAGGATGAAGAAAATCTCCCGGCGGGTATTCCTGAAACTGACCGGTGCCACGGGGGCGGCCGGCGGCCTGTTCTTTCTCTTGGGACGCCGGGCGACGGACGTGGCGGCCCAGACACCGGCGAAGCCCCTGCGGATCCATTACGCCAGGGAGGTTACCACGATCTGTCCGTATTGCTCGGTAGGGTGCGGGGCCATCTGCCAGGTTATCGAGGGCGAGGTCGTCAGTATTGCCGGTGATCCGGACCACCCGATCAATGAAGGGACCTTGTGCAGCAAGGGCGGTTCGATGCTCAATCTGCGCAATATCTACGACCCGCAGAGCGGAAAGCTTGTGCTCAACCCGAACCGCTTGACCAAGGTGCTCTACCGTGCTCCTTTCGGAACCGAATGGGAGGAGAAAAGCTGGGCCTGGGCGTTGACCGAAATCGCGAAGCGGGTTAAGGCAACCCGGGATGCAACCTTTGAGACTAAAGACACCAACGGGGTGACGGTCAACCGGACCACGGCCATCGCGCACCTGGGAAGCGCGGCCATCGACAACGAAGAAAACTACCTGATGCATAAACTGATGCGGGCCCTGGGCGTGATCAATCTAGACCACCACGCCCGTCTCTGACACTCCTCCACCGTGGCCGGTCTGGCCAACACTTTCGGCAGAGGAGCAATGACCAACCACTGGATCGATTACCAGCATTCCGACGTGATCATGTCCATCGGTCTGAACACGGCGGAGAACCATCCGGTTTCCATGAAATGGATTGACAAAGCCCGGGAAAAGGGCGGCAAGTTCATCGTGGTCGACCCGCGGGTGACCCGGAGCGCCGCCGTGGCCGACATTTACGCGCCCATCCGCCCCGGCACCGACATCGCTTTCCTCGGCGGCCTGATCAACTACGCCATTGAGCGCGGCCTCTACCACGAGGAATACGTGAAGCATTACACCAACGCCTCCTACCTGATCAACCCGGCTTTCAAATTCGAAGCCGGCGTCTTCTCGGGGCTGGACGACAGCAAATACGACAAGGACACCTGGACCTACCAGACGGACGCCCAGGGCAACGTGAAAAAGGACCCGTCCCTGAGCGACCCGAACTGTGTGTTCCAGTTGCTGAAAAAGCATTACTCCCGCTATACCGTGGACGCCGTGGTGAAGACCACCGGCTGCCCGCGGAGCGCCTACCTAGCAGTGGCGGAGACCTTCTGCGCCACCGGCCGGCCGGGCAAGGCCGGAAACATCAACTACGCCATGGGCATCACCCAGCACACCTACGGCTCCCAGAACGTCCGGGCGATCGCGGTTCTGCAGCTCCTGCTCGGGAACATGGGCATCGCCGGCGGCGGCGTGAACGCCCAGCGCGGCGAATCGAACGTGCAGGGCTCGACCGACTTGGCCATGCTTTACCACATCATCCCGGGTTACAATCCCTGCCCCAGCGCGGCGGCGCATCCGACCTGGGCCGATTACAAGGCCAAGACCACGCCGGCCGCCGGCTATTGGATCAACCGGCCCAAGTTCGTGGCCAGCATGTTGAAAGCCTGGTATACGGATGCGGCGCCGGGCAACGATTTCCGGTACGACTACCTGCCCAAGCTGGACGCCAAGAACCGTTCGCACTTGGGCATCTTCGACGAGATGTACGCCGGCCGGGTGAAGGGCTTCTTCGCCTGGGGCCAGAACCCGGCGGTGGGCGGCGCGAACGCCGGCAAGGAACGCGCGGCGCTCGCCAAGCTGGATTGGCTGGTGGCCATCGACCTTTTTGAAACCGAGACCGCCGGCTTCTGGAAGCGGCCCGGGGTGCATTCGAAAACCATCGGGACCGAAGTGTTCTTGCTGCCCGCAGCCAACTCTTACGAGAAGCAGGGCACGATATCCAACAGCGGCCGCTGGATTCAGTGGCGTTACGAGGCCGTGCACCCGCCCGGCGAGGCGAAGTCCGACCTGTGGATCGCCGACAAGCTCTTCAGGGCGATCCGGAACGCTTACACCGCAGGCGGCGCCTTCCCCGAACCGATCCAGAAGATGAACTGGAATTACGGGGGCGGGGACCTGGACGAACCCGACATCATCAAAGTGGCCGTGGAGATCAACGGCTACACGGTGGCCGACGGTAAACCGATTGCCGGCTTCGGCGTGCTGGCCGAAGACGGTTCCACCGCCTGTGGCTGTTGGATTTACGCCGGTTATTACAACGACTTGAACGATCCCCCGGCCAAACGGCGCAGCCGGGTGGACGCCAGCGGCCTGGGCATGTACCACAACTGGTCCTTCGCCTGGCCCGCCAACCGGCGCATCGTTTACAACCGGGCGTCCTGTGACCCGGCCGGTCGCCCGTGGAACCCGAACCTGGCGCTCTTCCGGTGGGACGGCGGACAGTGGATCCAAAACGACGTGCCGGACTTCGCGGCGGGTGTTGCGCCGGAAGAATCGGCGCAAAGACCTTTCATCATGCTTGCCGAAGGTCAGGGCCTGCTCTTCTCGAGCGCCATGGCCGACGGTCCGTTCCCCGAACACTACGAGCCCTGGGAATCGCCGGTGAAAAACCCGATCAGCGCGCAGCAGACCAACCCGGTCCTGTTCGACTTTTCCCTGCCCGGGGAACTGGCAGAGGTGGGTTCGGCCGACTTCCCGTATGTGGCCACCACCTACCGGGTGTGCGAGCACTGGCAGAGCGGGATCATGACCCGGAACAGCCCGTGGCTGAACGAACTGATGCCCGAGATGTTTGTGGAACTCAGCCCTGAGCTGGCCGCCCAGAAGGGCATCAAAAACGGGGACCGGGTGGCCATAATCAGCAAGCGCGGCCGGATCAGGGCCATCGCCTGCGTGACCAGCCGCCTGAAAGCCCTGAGTGTCAGCGGCCGCCGGGTGGAAGTCATAGGCCTGCCCTGGCACTGGGGTTACGCCGGTTTTTCCACCGGGGACAGCGCCAACCTGCTCACGCCGAGCGTGGGTGACGCGAACACCCAGATTCCAGAGTACAAGGCGTTCCTGTGCGATATAAGGAGTACTCCTGTGGATATGAAGGAGGATGATATAAATGAGCGGTGATATGATGCTTATCGATGTAACCAGGTGCACCGCGTGCCGGGGCTGCCAAACGGCTTGTAAGGACTGGAACCAACTCCCGGCGGAGCAGACGCGGTTCACGGGCAGTTACGAAAACCCGTCCGACTTCACCGCCAATACTTGGACCCGCGTGGCTTTCAACGAGGTGGTCAACGGCGGTACAATGTCCTGGTATTTCGCGAAGCTCCAGTGCATGCACTGTGACGACCCGATCTGCGCGGCCGTTTGTCCCCGGCAGGCCTTGTACAAGACGGAGTTCAATGTGGCCCTGGACTACGACCGGTGCAACGGCTGCGGCTTCTGCCAGGTCTTTTGCCCATACGAGGTGCCCCGTGTCAACCATGCACTCAAGAAAATGTTCAAGTGTTTCATGTGTTGGGACCGGGTCCTGGCTGAAAAGCGTCCCGCCTGTGTTTCCGCCTGCCCCACGGGCGCCCTGCAATTCGGTTTTGAAAAGGATCTGCTGCCCGCCGCCGAGAGGCGGGTGGCGGAACTGCGGCGTGGCGGCAAGCCCCGTGCCCAGTTGTACGGGGCCGGGATAGGACGGGTGTTGTACGTTCTGGGCGACGTCCCGGAAGCCTACAAGCTGAATCCCGATCCGGTACCCATGCTGGGCGGCCAGGTCGTTGAGTTGGCCTTGCGGCCCTTGCAGGCCCTGGCCGTGGCCGGCATCGCGGCCAAGGTCATCATGGATCGGGTTGACCAAGGAGAAGAACAGTAACCGGTAACCCCTACCGGGGCTTGGAGCCCCGGCAGGGTTACCGAATCTCATTTGGGGAGGGAGCAACATGAAGCGCATATCACGCCGGGAATTCGTGCGGCTTTGCGCCGGTTCGGCGGCCGGAGTCAGCGTCCTGTCCCTTCTGGGCCCGTACATCGCCTCCGCCTTCGGCCAGGCGGCCGAAGGCAAACCCGTCGTGCTTTGGCTCCAGGGCGCCAGCTGCACCGGCTGCTCGGTATCACTCTTGAACAGCGTGGAACCCGGCAGCCCCACCATCGACAAACTGCTCTTGGACGTCATCGCCCTCAAATACCACCACAACGTCATGGCCGCTTCCGGCCAACTGGCCATGGACCACCTGTTTGACACGGCCGAAACAAACAAGGGCAAATTCTTCCTGGTGGTCGAGGGCGGCGTGCCCGCCAAGGACGACGGCTACTACTGCACCATCGGCGACAAAAACGGCAAACACATCACCATGCTCAACGCCGTACGGGAAATCGGCGGCAAAGCGGCGGCCGTAATCGCGGCGGGCACCTGCGCCGCCTACGGCGGCATCCCGGCCGGCGGCCCGAACCCCACGGGCGTCGTCGGCGTCAAGCAAATCCTGTCCGCCAAACCCGTCATCAACATCCCGAACTGCCCGATGCACCCGGACGCCTTTTTGGGCACCGTCACCTACGTACTCACCTACGGCGACATCCCGGCGCTGGACGCCCACGGCCGGCCGACCATGTTCTACGGCCGGACCGTCCACGACAACTGCATCCGGCGTTCGGACTTCTTCGCCGAGCGGTTCGCCCAAAAACTCGGCGACCCGGGCTGCCTCTACCTGTTGGGCTGCAAAGGCCCCCTGGCCTACTCGGACTGCGCGAACCGCGGTTGGAACAACAACACCAGCTGGTGCGTCAAGGCGGGGGCGCCCTGCATGGCCTGCGCCGAGCCCGGCTTCCCCGACGCGTTCTCGCCGTTCTACGGGCGCATGCCGCTCAACCTCGATTTTGAACTGGTGGCCAAGTAAGTGACGGCGGGAACCCGCGAGAGTAGGCCCGTCCAACCAACGGAAGGGAGTGAAACTGCCATATGGCGACCAAAATAGTAGTCGACCCCGTCACCCGCATCGAAGGGCACCTCGGCATCGAAGTGCAGGTGGAAAACGGGCGCGTGGTCGAGGCCCGGACCTCCGGCACCCTGTTCCGGGGCTTTGAAATCTTCCTGAAAGGACGCGACCCCCGGGACGCCCAGCACCTGACCCAGCGCATCTGCGGCGTCTGACCCATCTCGCACGGCATCAGTTCGGTGCTATGCCTGGACGACGCCTTCGGCGTCCGCCCGCCCACCAACGGCCGCATCATGCGCAACATCATCCAGGGTGCGAACTACATCCAGTCGCACCTCCTGCACTTCTACCACCTGGCCGCGCTGGACTACGTCAAGGGCCCGGAAACCGCGCCCTTCATCCCGCGCTACGAAGGGGACTACCGCCTGCCGAAAGCGGTCAACGACGCCGCGGTGGGCAACTACCTCACCGCCCTGGCCATGCGCCGCAGAGCCCACGAGCTCCTCGCCGTCTTCGGCGCCAAGGCGCCCTGCACCCCCGTCTTCGTCCCGGGCGGCGTCACCGAAACGGTCGACGCCGGCATGGTCCAGCAGGGCTTAAAAATCCTGGATGAACTCATCGACTTCACCGACAACGTATACATCCCCGACGTCCTGGCGGTGGCCGGGCTGTACGAGGACTGGTTTGAGATCGGCAAAGGGTGCGGGAACCTGGTGTCCTACGGCGTCTTCCCGACCAGCGACAACGTGGACCAGACCCTGGGACACCAGCCCACCTTCCTGAAGCGCGGCGTATGGACCGACGGCCGGCTGGAAACCCTCGACCCGCAAAAAATCACCGAGGACGTCAAACACTCCTGGTACGCCGACGCCACCACCGGCAAACAGCCGGCGGAAGGCGAAACCGAACCGGCGGTGCATAAAGAAGGCGGTTATTCCTGGCTGAAAGCCCCGCGTTACAACGGCAAGGTCCACGAGGTCGGACCGCTGGCCCGCACCTGGGTCCACGGCGTCGCCTTCGTCCGGGACCTCGGCCCCAAAGCCTTCTCCGTGCTCGGCCGGCACGCCGCCCGGGCCGTGGAATGCTCCCTGGTGGCCCACGCCATGAAAACCTGGGTCGGCAGCCTGGTGCCGGGCGCCCCGGCCTACAA
>JACUUW010000066.1 GCA_014859075.1 Desulforudis sp. | reverse complement strand
TACCGACTCGGTGGTGCTCATCCTGCCCAAGATTCTCAATGAAAATGTGCGGTACCTTGGTGATATCCTGTCCGGGATCACCTCGGCCGGGGCTTTCGCCGGGTTCATGACCACCTTTTCCGGTTTGCTCGTTTCGCTCACGGGTGCCCTGGCGCACGACATCTACGGCAACATGCTGAACAGGAAGGCCAGTCCGCAGCAGCGGATCAACGCCTTCCGTACCGCCGCCGCCGTGGCCGGTTGCGGCGCGATGATCCTGGGCACCTTTGTCGAGAACTTCGACATCAACATGATGGTTGGTTGGGCCTTCGCCATCGCGGCGGCTTCCTACTTTCCAATGCTGATTATCAGCGTGTGGTGGCGCGGCGCCAGTGCGACCGGCGCGGCCGTAGGGATGCTGGGCGGCGGGGTCTCGGCGCTGTTGGCGATCGTGTCGACGATGCTGGCCGACAAACAGATCCTGCCCTGGCTGGCCGTCTGGTATACGAACAACCCGATCTTCCGGACTCTGGCCGAACAGCCGGCCATCTGGGCCACACCCCTGGCCATAATCCTGATTGTGGGGGTGTCCCTTATGACACCGAAGGCCGTCCCCACGGATGTCCACCACAAGATGCTGGTGCTGCACGCGCCGGAGGAACTCGGCCTGAAGGATGAGTACATCAAGGAACGTTAGAAACCCGGTGGCGGATGCGGGGTTTTGACCCGCCTCCGTATCCGGTTATTTGTTTGAGGGGGAGTTGATTAGGGTGGCGACCGCCTCTATGCGAAAAAACTTGGCCATATATGGCTTTTATCTCTCTTTGCTGGGTGTTATCGGTGCTTCGGTCCGGTACCTCGGACTGGACACGCAGACCGGGATCTGGGCGGCCATCGGTGTCGGCTGTGTATTCGCGGTTCTGTGGCCGCGCTGGTAGCCGGCAGACCGCCGCTCGGCTCCGGTGCTCCGCGTGGACGGCACTACGGCTTGGTTCGGGGCGCCGCCGGCCTCCTGCGGATAAGGGTCGTTGGTCGTAAGTCGTTGGTGGTCGGTCGCATCCCACTCCGTCGCCGGGAGAGCGTCCCCGGATCGCGACATTGCGCAGCGAAGGTAACCGCAGCCGGCGGGCAGCGCTCCGAACAGAGTCGTGCTGCGGTCGGAGCGGAGCAGCAGTCGCGGAAGGGGACATCTCCCGGCCGTAGCCACGCTCCGCAATGTCGCCTACGCGGCGGACTCTGCCGGCTGAGGCATTAATGGTGGTCGGTCGTTGGTCGTCTGTGGTTCCCAGGGATATTGACGACCGACGACTGAACTTGGATTACACGGAGAGAAGGGGCGAGAGAATGGATTTCCATGAATTGCTGAGAAACACGCCCCCCTTTTCCAGCCTGTCGGACGAGCAACTGAGGGATTGCGTGCCCTACCTGTCCACCGCGGTTTTCCCAAAGGGCACCTATATCTTCCGGCAGGGGGAGCCACATCAGGAGTGCCTGTTCTTCCTGCTTTCGGGGTTGGTGGAGATCCTGCTGGTTGGCGAAAGCGGGGAAGAACGGGCGGTCGGGCTGTTGAAGGCCGGGGAGTTCTTCGGAGAATGCCTGCTGTTCACCGACTCCTACCCGACCACATCCAAGACGGTGGAAGACACGCACTGTCTTTTGATTCTCGAGGTGTGTTTTGAGGACTTGAAGTCCGATCCCGACTTTGTCGGGTTTTTCAGTCATGCTTTGGCCGAACGCATGCGTTATCTGTACCAGGAGGTGGCTAATGAGCGGAGTTGCCTTGTTCCCTGGGAACCCAGACACTACCGGAGGCGGCTGTACGAGATAATGTCATCGCCCGTGGTGACCTGTTTTGCGGAGAACCGGATCACCGAGGTGGCCCAGTTGTTCGCGGAGCAGGAAATCAGCTCGGTGGTGATCCTGGACAAGAACGGCACCCCCCGGGGAATGTTGACGGCCAAGGATCTCGTACGGCGGGTGCTCGCCGCCGGCGACTTCGAAAGCCGCGCCGGACAGACGGCGGGGTCGCTCATGGATGAGAAGCTGGTTATGTTGCCGCCGGAGGCCCATATCTACGAAGCGTTGCTGGCGATGGTCCGGAACCAGGTACGCCACGTTCTGATTGAGAATCAGAACCTTTTGCTGGGAATGGTCACCATGGGGGACCTGGTTCGGGCCCAACACCTGGACGTGCTCCGGATCGTCGATGCGGTGGACCGGGCCCCCACCGTGAAGGCCTTAGCCGCGCGCATGCAAGACATCGACCGGATTATCGGAGAACTGGTCGGCGGCGATGCCTCGGCGGAAGAGATCTGCATGCTGGTGACCGAGTTCTACGACCGGGTCACCCGGCGGTTGATCCGGCTGGTCGAGGATGAAATGCACCTGGAGGGGAAAGGCCGTCCGCTCACCAGTTATTGTTGGTTGAATATGGGCAGCGGCGGCCGCCGGGAACAGGTGCTGCGCACCGACCAGGATAATGCGGTGATTTACGACGACCCCTTGCCCGGCGAAGAGGAGAAAACGGCGGCCTTTTTCCTCGAATTCGCGAACCGGGTCGTCGCTGGACTGGAGCAGTGTGGTTTTGCGCCTTGCTGCGGAAAGGTGATGGCCAACTATCCGGACTGGTGCCGGCCTATGCGGGACTGGTGCTTGACCCTGAAGAAATGGACCCTCGACTTGAACCCGCAGGTGCTGCGTTTAATGAGTATCTTTTTGGATTTCCGTCCGGTGTACGGCCAGTACACCATGGCACATTCCCTGCGTCGCTATTTTCACCAGCGCCTGGAGGAGGCCCCGGTGGTACTGCACTTCCTGGCCCGGGATGCGCTTTCCAGGAAGGTGCCTTTGAACCCGTTCCGCCAGGTGATGACCGAGAGGTCCGGACCCCATAAGGACGAACTGGACCTCAAGCGGGCAGTGTTGATCCACATCGTCGATTCGGTTCGGCTGTTCGCTCTGCGGGACGGGATTCTGGAGACTTCGACCCCGGGCCGGCTGCGCCAGCTGGTCGATAAGGAAGCCCTGCCGAGAGACGATGCCGAAGCTTTTCGGGTGGCCTACGACAGCATTCTGATGCTGCGTTTGCGGGAGAACATGCGGCGTATGGCCGAAGGCAAAAAACCGACGGACTACCTTAATCCCCGTGAATTGACCCGGAGGGAACTGGCGGTGCTCAAGGACGCCTTGATCGCTGTTTCACGGCTGCAGAAGTTCACCGGCGTGACTTTCCGGGTGGAAGGTTACTGAGCGAGGTGGTACAATGTCTTTAGCCGCCAATTTGTCGATCCTGTGGCGGGGCGGCGCCCCAAAAGAGCCGCAACCGGAAGATACGTCTCTGGTTAAAGAGTTGGTGGGGTTGTGCAACGCCGGACAGGTTCCGGACGTATCGCTTTATGAACAGCGTTTTGCGGTGCTGGATACCGAAACCACCGGCTTGAGGCCGGACGCCGGTGATAAAATCATCTCCCTGGGCTGTGTCGAGGTGATCAAGGCCAAGATCGGCAACAACCGCTTCGGCACCCTGGTCGATCCCGGGCGTGAGGTGCCGGCGCTGGCCACCTCCATTACCGGTATCGGTAGCGAGGATGT
The DNA here is from genome assembly GCA_014859075.1 of Desulforudis sp. GTDB lineage: Bacteria > Bacillota > Desulfotomaculia > Desulfotomaculales > Desulforudaceae > Desulfopertinax. The sequence goes on along the minus strand of JACUUW010000066.1, from coordinate 5,908 downwards.
GCAAGGACAGCCGTTAATAGAGGAAATCATACCACCGATGTTGAAGTATATTGTCGGCGGTGTGGTTACCGGGTTTAATATTCAGTTTGATCTGGTTTTTGTCAACAACACGCTTCGCCGGGAGTTCGGCGTCAGCCTGGCTCCCGTACCGCTTCTGGATGTGCTGTCTATCTGCCGGGCTCTGAAGCCGAATGCCCGGAACTACAGTCTGGAAATGATGGCTGCGCAGTACAGGATTCCGGTACAGGGCAGGCATACGGCAATGGGCGATGCCTTGATGACCGCCCGTCTGTTATTGAACCTGCTTCCCGAACTGGAAGAGCGGGGCGTGCGTACCCTGCGTGATCTGGGCCAATTCCTGAGATACCAGGCGCTTTATTGAAATTGGCGATAAGGAGGACCAGTCAATGCCTTGGATGGTGGGGAACATCCTCAAGAATCTGGGTTCCAGGCCTGCCACTCGTCCGTACCCGGTTGTCTTCCGGGAACCTTATCGGGGAGCCCGGGGGAAGATCGAGTTTCAGGCGCACAACTGCGTATTCTGTGGCGAATGCGAGCGGCAGTGTCCGACCGGGGCCATTTTTCTGGACACCCGCTGGGAACAGCCGGATGCTTCCGAACCGACCTGGTACCGCGTTTTCGATCCCTGCGGTTGCATCCTCTGCGGTGTATGTATCGAGGCGTGTGTTTATGAGGCACTCAACCTCGGTGACAGACATGAATCTCCGGCCACTCAAAAGGAACTGGATTTCAACCGGGTCGAGAGCTGGTAGTAACGGGCTGAGAAAAGTAAGTCATTCCTGCCGGGCTACGCAGGCCGGCGTATCCGCTGGTTTGTCCTGGTTTTTCCCGAACCATGCCGAGGAGGCATGGTTTATGTTTTTGTTGCCGCTGTTAAACCGGCCGGCCTTGCTGTATGATGGGTAGGAGGGACCGCCCAGCTTCAGGGATGAGGGGGACGGGGACAGTGTCGCAACGCGGCCGGCTGATAGTGTTGTTTATCGTGGTTCTGCTGGTGCTGACGGCGGGGGGATGCCGCCGGGGGGCGGACAGCCTGGACCCGGCTCCCGGGCCGGTTACGCCGGAAGTGGGGGAGACGGAACCACTCCGGGTTCCCGATGCGGAACGGGGGGAGTGGGGCCACTACGCCCTGGCGCGAATGCCGGAAATGCCGCCCTGCTTCCGGGTGGCGGGCTGGCTCGATGGCGAGTGCCTGGTCGGTTTGAGCCGGGACCGGGTGACCGTTTATAACCCGTTCACCCGTTATACCGCCACCGTCGGTGAGACGGCCTGGAATGTGTGGCCCGCGCCCGACGGGCACCGGGTGGCCTACAATAACGAAAAGGGCATCTACGTGGTGGACGTCGACACCGGTACAAACACACTGGTGGTGCGGAACGCTCCCGGAGAGACGTCCGGACCGGCCGATTTCATCTGGGCGCCTGACGGCCGGCGTTTTCTCTTTTCCTACGCGTACGAGTGGGACAGCGGTTTTTTTATCCACGAATTCGCCCGGGACCTGACCCTGGAACTGGGCACCGGGATGGAAAGCTACTTTTTGAAACAGGCGGTGGCCTGGCCGGATCCGGCAATGATCTTGTTTACGGTACGGGCTGCGGTCACGAAGGACGGTACCATGGAGTACGGCGAGGGGTACCGTGCGGACTTTGCCGTCTACAATACCGCTGATGACAGTTTCAAGCGGATTACCGACCTGGAGGACGGCCGGTTTATCACCTACGAGGGCCCGGCTCCCGCGGGGCGGTTTGCTTACCTGATCCGCGATCGGGAAGGCCGGGCGGCGGAAACGGGACTGATAGACCTCAACGGGGTAATGTTGAACAGGAGAACGGTAGACTATTCGATATCCGGTCTGGTCGCTTCGAAAACCGGCGGGACGACTTTCTACCTGCAGGATGTGAAGCGGGACGGACCCGGCGGCATCACCCGCCTGTTGATCGAACACGACGGGGCGCTTCTGCCGGTGGTGGAAATCAGCCACGACGCCGCTTTCGTACAGTACCGGCGTTCCGATGACGGCAGAAAGTTGGCCTTCACCTTTTCCTCCCCGATGTCTCGGGACGGCACCGACAACGGTTGTTTCGGTTACCTGCTCCTGGACCGCAGCCGCTGACAGTCATAAACGGAGGCCCCGGTTCGGGGCCGATACCGCTGATCCGACGGCTCCGGTCCTGTTGCCGGGGCCGTCGGCGTTACGCCGGACGCGCGGGGTGCATGGTCGAACTTCCCTTTGCAGGAGAGGGCGGGAGCCGGGACGAACCAATGAGCAAGACAAGGTTATCTGGAGGACCATTCGTTGCAGAGTCAGCGGCATCGAGGGGTACCGGTATTTCTAATCAGCACAGTCATGTTTTTGGCACTCTTGGCCGCTTTCCAGGCCGGTTACATCATTGCCGCTCTGGTGGCCCTGCCGCTGACCGACCGCATGGACACCCGCTACGTGATTGCGGGCGGTGGGCCGTTGTTCCTCGTCATGTTAAGACGACTTCCCCAGAGCAGTCAGCTATGTGGGGGCAGAGGATAGAGTTTGGGAAAACCCGTGTCAGCGGTTTCCAGCCGACACCTTCGCCAGCGGCCTGGCCGGTTCAATGGCCTTGGCGATTTCCGGTTTCAGGTCCGGATATTTGGCCGGCCAGGCGCGGCGCTCCTCACGCAAACGGGCCACGCGCCGGACATATTCCCTGCGGGGAGTAGGGTATATCCCGGAAGTCTTAGCGAGGCCGACCGGGAATTTGTTGGATGATTGGCGTTTTGCCCAAAAATCAGGGATGTTTGCGAATGGTGAAAAGGTGTAAAATAGGGATAAGTTACAGAAAGATTCTCCTGGGAGGCGAAACTGGTTGACGAAGGAAGAAGTGCGACGCTTACTTGAGGGGCGTCAGTATGAGGGGTTGCTGCAGGCGGCAGGGGATAGTCGGGAGATGATCGAATACCTTTTCTCCTTTCTGAATACCCGCGATGGTTTATTGCGGTGGCGGGCCATCGAGGGTCTGGGCCACGTTGCCGCCCGACTGTCCAAACACAATCCGGATGCAGGTCGGGACATCATCCAAGAGTTGCTTCAATGCGTGGACGAAGCGGACGACTCCAACTGGAGTGTGCCCGAGGCTGTTGGTGAGATCGTCCGTAACCGCCCCGACCTTTTCGCCGGGTTTGTGCCGACCTTGGTCTCGTTGTATGCAGATGAGCGGCTGCGCCGCGGCGTAATCTGGGCCATGGGGAGGATCGGCAAACGTCAACCGCAGTTGATTGCATCCGGAATGACGGTTCTGATCAAGGCCCTCGAGGAGCCCGATCCCGAAATCAGAGGATTTGCCGCCTGGTCGCTGGGGGAAATTGCGGCTCAGGAAGCGGCTTCGGCGCTCGGAGCTCTGCGTTCCGATCACGAGACCGTCACCATCTACGAGGCAGGCAAACTCTGGCAGCGCACCGTGGGTGCGGTGGCGCTTGATGCCCTGGCCAATATTCGCGCCCGGGCCTGAAGAAACGCCGGAACAAACCGGGTCAGACAGGCTGTGGATTTGCGTTCGCAAATTTAGTATTTATCAAAGGTTTTTGTTTAATTATTAACTAAACTTTCCCCACAATGTGCCGAGAATATTGTAGGGCTTTGATGATCCGACGGTGGAGGGGTTATTGTGGTAAATCCAGGGTGTTCGGAGTTCAAGTGAGGGAGCCTTTTTGGCTCCCTTTGCCTTGGACGATGCAGATAATTACATATAAGTAGATTAACACCAGAACTCGTATGTGAGTGAATCTATTCTGGGGGAGGAGTGGTTAAATGAACCTGGCGTTTGTGGGGTCGGTGTCGCTCAAATTCAAACTGGCTGTTGTGTTCGCGGTGGTCCTGATTTTGTTTTCAGCGGCGTTGTTGTTCGTGGTCAACAACCTGATCGTCACTACCGCGGAGGAAGCGGCGGAGGAAAAGGCGCGCGGCGACTTGGCCACCGGTGAGATGATCATCAACCAGATGTATCCCGGAGACTGGCGCGTGGCCGGGGATTTGCTGTACAAGGGCGATGTCCTGATGAACAACAACTTCGAGGTTGTGGACCTCATCGGCAGGTTGACGGGGGACACCGTCACCATCTTTCGCTGGGATACCCGGATCACCACCAACGTGATCGACCAGGAGGGCAAGCGTGCCGTTGGGACCACGGTTTCCGACGAAGTGGCCGAAGCTGTCTTGAATCGCGGCGTGGAATTCTACGGCACCGCCAATGTGGTCGGCCATTGGTATGTTACGGGCTACAAGCCGATCCGGGACGCCTCGGGGGAGACCGTCGGGATCTGGTACGTCGGCGCGCCCAAGGGTTTCGTGGACGCGCTCATCCACCGGGGGAGGGTTACGGTACTCGGCGCCGGTGCCGTGACGCTGGTGATATCGTTGGCGCTGCTTATGTTTGTTACCAACCGGATTATCGCCAATCCGCTCAACCAACTGGAGCTTGCGGCCGGAAAAATGGCGACTGGAGAGCTCGACCACCGGGTGCAGGTCGGCGGGCGGGACGAGGTGGGCCGCTTGGGCATGGCCTTCAACCAGATGGGCGAAAACCTCAAGAACTTGGTGGACAGGGTCCAGGAGAACTCATACCAACTGGCAGAACATAGCCAGGAACTGTCGGCGGCATCCGAAGAGGTCAGCGCGGCCGTGCAGAACGTGACGGCCACGTCAAATGAATTGGCGGCTTCCACGGAACAGGCGACGGCCCATACCGAGCAGGCGGCGGAGGCGGCCAAGGCGACCGATAACGCGTCCGAGGCTGGTAACCAGGCGGTGCAGCAGGCGATAGGCAAAATTACAGCTATACAAAACACGGTCAATTCGAGTGCCAAATCGGTGGAGAACCTGCATCAGCAGTCGGAGAAGATCGGCCAAATCATCCAGGTGATCAACGATATCGCCGATCAGACCAACCTCTTGGCTCTGAATGCGGCCATCGAGGCCGCCCGGGCCGGAGAACACGGCCGCGGCTTTGCGGTGGTGGCCGATGAAGTACGCAAACTGGCCGAGAAGTCTTCCGGAGCGACCAAGGAGATTGAGACGATCATCCGCGCCATCCAAAAAGATACCGTTAAGGCGGTCGAAACCATGCAGACCGGTGCCAGCGAAGTGGATGAAGGGGTAGAGATCATCAAGAGGGCGGGTAAGGCCCTTGAAAATATCCGTGAAAACGCCGGCCGCAGCACCGACCTGGTTGCCGAAATCACGCAGCTGTCCGAACAAAACAGCCAGGGTGTGCAAAACCTGGCCGCTTCGGCTGAGCAAGTGAGCAGCACCATTCAGGAGATGGCATCGAACGCCAACAACCTGGCCCGGATGGCGGATGAACTGGAGGAACTCGTCAAGTCCTTGAGGAAAGCCTAGGGGGTGAAAGTATGGCGTCAACCACCGGGGAGCAGCTGGTGATCTTCGACTTGAGTGGACAGAAATACGCCATTCCGGTACTCAACACCCAGGAGATCATCAAGATGGTTGATGTAACCCCAATACCCAGATCCGATCACTTCATTGAGGGGGTGATCAACCTCCGCGGCAGGATTGTGCCCATAATCAATCTGAACAAGCGTCTGAAACTTGAACGGTCCGAGACGACCCGTGACACCCGGATCATCGTAGTCGTACATAACGAGACCAGTGTCGGCATGATTGTGGACCGGGTGGATGAAGTTGGACGGTACAGCCCCGATGAGATCGAACGTCCCGAGTCGGTTATGAAGGAAAACGAATATATTGACGGGGTGATCAAGAAGGAGGGTGCCCTCTGGTTGCTGCTGCAATTGGAGAAGATCCTGCCCCAAACGCGGGTATGCTGAAAGTCCAGCCCCAGCTTCGATTGATTTTGGTTTGCGCGAGACCGGTCACTTCCCCAAGTGACCGGTTTGT